>CAUZOB010000039.1:0-30038 GCA_963581185.1 Planctomycetota bacterium
GCACGTCGTCCTTGGGCAGCAGCACCTTGCGTGTACGGTCAAAGTTCCTCGGTTCATTATTTCTCAGCCAGAGGATTTTAGGCGCTGTGAAGCCTGTCAGGGCAGGATTGGCAACCATCTCGATCAGCTTGCGACGTCCACCCGCGAGGCTTTCGATTTCCTCGCACTCCGCTGCAGTCCGCTGGTCATTCCAGAGCAGCGCCGGCCGCACGACCTGGTCGTTGGCGTCAAGGAACACCGAACCGTGCATTTGTCCAGAAAGCCCAATTGACTTGACGTCGTCCGGCTTCAGCCCGGCTTTGCGAATAACAGCTCGGACTGTCTTAACGGTTGCTTTCCACCAGTCCTCGGGGTCCTGTTCACTCCAGAGTGGGCGGGGGTGATATAACGGATAGGAGGAACTTGCCTCGGCCAGGATTTTGCCGGCCTCGTTGATAGCCAGGGTCTTTGTCCCCGACGTGCCAATATCGATTCCCAGGAACACGCTCATAGAATAGATGTCCTTCCCCACTCGGGCGACTCGATAAGACAATAAAGAGCGGCGCAAAAGCGTGATTGTAACGTCCCTTCAGGCAGCCGGTCCCCCATGGCTGGTTTTAATGTCCGTAAAAGCTCCCCTGCATCGAACCGCGTGAACGGATCTCCAGCGATTGACGTAATAACTGAATCATGAAACGCCAGCCAAGCTTTGCTCGCTATTCCACTATGTACGCCACGAATTCCACAGTTTCACGATCGCCCATGTCCCTGGTCCTGCTGGCACTGGCCCTGCTCAGCGGCTGTTCAGCCGATCCAGCGGAGCTTGACAACTCAGCCAGCGAAGATGGAGCGCAACTCCCGCTGCGAGTCGTCGTGGTAGATTCCCCAGCATTGGCCAACTCCATCAATCGGGCCTGGCGGGGTGAAGGTGGTGACGATCTGCAAATTACATCGCTTTCAGCAGCCGAGCTTCTCGAGAAAACACGGCTGCCGGCTGATCTGGTGATTTACCCTAGTGCCATGCTGGGTCCATTGGTTGTCGCCGGTCACCTGCAACCGCTACCCGCTCCCATGGTCGACCACACAGCAGACGCCGTTCAGCGACCCGAGCTTGCCAGTGACACCGAAGTCAGTTGGGCAGCGGACTCTTACGCAAGATCCTTCGGCTCCCCGACGCCGCTGCTGGTCTACCGACGCGACATCTTCGAAGCACTGCAGATCTCCCCACCCAGGACATGGGTCGCGTACCAGGCAACCCTCCAGCAACTGGAATCGCACCGCGCCAGCCTGGACGGGACTCTGCCGGAACATGTTGTCGCCGAACCTCTCGCCGGCCAGGATGCCGCCGTTACTCTGCTGGCGCGCGCGGCCAGTTACGTGAGGCACCAGAACCAGTACTCCGGCCTGTTTGACTATATTTCGCTGGAACCTCGCATCGCATCGCCCCCTTTCCAGCGAGCCCTGGGCGAACTCAAGCAGTCCATGTTGCTACAGGGTGACTTGGCCGCGGAATGCAGTTCAGAGGATGCCCTGCACAAAGTCCTCGATGGTCGTTGCTGGCTGGCGATCAGCTGGTCCTCCCACGCCGTTGCCTTGCTGCTGACTGAGGCCACCTCGCCAGCAGGCGAGATCGGTTTCAGTCCCCTTCCCGGTAGCCGCGTGGTATTTAATCCAGAAAGCGAAGATTGGGAAGATCGTGAGCGAGTCAGCCAGGTCCCGTTGCTGGCAGTCTCTGGCAGGCTGGGGTCGGTTGCCACGTTGGCTTATGACCGCGGCCGGGCCAGCCAGCTACTCTTCTTTCTCACCAGCCAGGAGAGGGCCAACACTGTCAGCCTGCCGAGCCCAGCAACGTGGCCCACCTGGCAACGCCAGGCAGCCAGCGCCCGTGGCTGGATACCGGCAGGGCTAGATGCCGCCGCTAGCACCCTGTTTGGCCAGGCGATTGAACAGGCGAGCCAGGCAGGCGACGAGTTATTCTGTCTGCGAATACCGGGTCGCGAAGAGTACCTGGACTCCCTGGCCGGCGCCGTTAACGCAGCACAGGCGGGGGCCGCAGCTGACAACGCACTGCAGCTGGTTGCCGATCAGTGGCGACAGATCACTGAACGACTGGGGCTAATCCAACAGAAGCAGGCCTACCGCGGCAGCCTGGGGCTGGCGCCCTAGGAAATGTTTTTCTGACCAGCGATCAGTCGATATAATCGCCGCTGGTCCAGACACACACATCCTTCGACCCGGGAATACCCGTCATGAATTTCATCGTAATCGGAGTCAGCCTGGCCATCGCGGTCGTGGTGATCGTCATCCGGATGATAATCAAGACGCGGCGCGGCCGAGTCGTGGTCTGGTCAGAGGCAGCCAGCGGACTCGGCCTAGAATTCACTCCTCCAAAAAAGTTATTCAGCAAATTTGAAATGACCGGCACGGTCGCCGGTTTTGATGTCAGAGTTCATACCTACACCCAGAGTACCGGCGAAAGTTCTAGTACTTTCACGAAGTACGCTGTCCAATTCCCCTCATCGCTCGCACTCGGTTTGAAACTCCACAAGGAGGGAAAGATCCTTGGCAAGATCGCCAAGTTTTTCGGTGCCCAGGATCATTCGATGGGCGACAGCAGCTTTGACAACAATTTCATGATCAAGGGGGAGGACAGTGAACAGGTCAGTGAGTTTCTTACCCCGGAACGAAAGCAAGAGCTGCTGGAGCTACAACAAAAGCTACCAGCTATACGAATCACCGATAATGACATTTCCTGGACAACTGGCGGAGTGGCCAAGGATGCAGAGAAGATCGTGGAAGTCGTCAGCGATATCACTCGTGTCGCCTGGCACCTGGCTGGCCACCTGGTGAATGCTGATGAATCTGGCCAATAACTCGACAGACCAGTCGTAAAATGTTCTCCCGCCTGCGAAACCCTAGCGACTTGCGTCGGTTCAATATCGCGTGGCAATATTGGATAACCGAACGGTATTCGCATAGGATTATCCATCCGTGGAGCTTCCCGAGGTAAGAACCACGCTACGAGTTCGCACACTGCTTGCTGTACATCGCGATTTCCACCCACACGGCAGTCATGCCTCCCCCTGCTCGTACCATTTTCCATATTCTGCGCGTGCCGATCGTGGTGCTGGTTCTACTCTGCGCGGTCGGTATCTACTGGGTGCTTCAACCGGCAGCTGAATCCGACCGACGTTTACCAGGCGAATTCGAACAACACCAGGCACTGGTATTGGCCTGGGAAGAAATGCCGGTCTATGAAGAAGAGGAAGAGTTGCTTCTGGCTCAACGTAATGTCCTGGCTGAAATTGCGGCTGCGACCCACGCAACAATTCAGGTTGTGATCCTCGTAACGGATGACGAATCCAGGCAATCAGCCATCCTTGCTCTGCAAGAACGCGGCGTGCCACTGGCAAAAGTGAAAATACTGGATGTCCCATTTGACTCGATCTGGATCCGTGATTACGGACCGATTGGGGTCGAGCATCGTGACAAGCGGTACCGCTGGCTCGACTTCACCTATCAACTGAATCTCCCCTCCTGGACAGGACCCAACGGTGAACACACTGGGCGTCCCCTCGACGATGAGCTGGCTAAACAACTTGGTGAGCGACTCAATGTTCCGGTCACCAGCGTTCCCCTGGAATTGCACGGTGGTGGCATTGTCAGTAATGGTCGCGGTCTTGTGCTGGTCTCATCAGCCATCGTTGAGTGGAATCAGCATCAGTACAGCTACGATGAACAGCAAATTCACAACATAATCCGGGAACAGCTGGGTGCGACGACAGTTGTCAGCCTGCAACCACTTCAAGGGGAACCAACCGGCCACCTGGACATATTTGTAACATTCACGTCGGCCACGGATGTTGTCATTGGCAGTTACCCAACGCACTACGACCCATCTAACGCAGCCCGCTTGAATCAACATGCTCGTCGCCTGGCAGCGATTGAAATCGACGGCGAAGCCCTGAAGGTTCACCGCATTCCGATGCCGCCCCGTGGACGACAGATGTTTGGCGGGACGTATCTCAATGTCGTCTATGGTAACGGAGTCCTCGTGATGCCAACTTATGGCATTGACCCCGAGGGGGAGAGGGTTGCCAGAGAAACATTTGAACGACTTCTGCCCGGCTGGCGAGTCGTCGGAGTTGACTGCAACCCCCTGGTGATTGCCGAGGGTGCCTCCCATTGCGTCTCGCTGAATATATTTCGCTGCCCCCTTGAGTTACTCGAGTCTGCCGCGGCATTCCAGTGACACCCTCACCACGCCAAAGTCTCTTGCAGCGGGTATCAGGCCCGCGCACACCGCAGAATTACCTCTGCATCCCACTCACACCCGGAACGTTATCATGGACAGCGGTTTGAATATCCTCAGCGACGGATGACACCCTTGATTCTATTTTCTCTCACATCGTTCCCTGTCGGCAACTTTCAGCTGTGGGCCAAAGTGGACGTTCTGGTCGGCCTGGGAACCGTGCTGTGCGTCATCTTTATAATCCTGCTTGTGAGGGCCGCGATGCGAGGAACAGTTGCCTTGCGAAAAACCACTCATCAGGCTTGGCAAACGGCTGCGGATGACCTTGGGCTTGCCTATCAGCCTGCAGACCGACCGAACGACTACCTGATGGAAGGCACCATGGCCGGATTTCAGGTGAAAGTTGAGAGCACACTTGACACTCATCGTCAGAGTGCGGAGACGAAACGGCGGACCGCCTTTACCGTCGACTTCCCGGAGTCGCTTGGGCTGGGACTGGAACTGACCTGGCAGATTCCGTTGATCGGCGGAATCTCAAAGTTCTTTGGCGCCCAGGACATCGTCACAGGGGACGAGTTTTTCGACAAGACCTTCATCGTCAAGGGAAATGACCCGGACGAGCTGGTTGCCTTTCTCGGTGGAAAAACGCGACAGCAGCTTGTCGAATTACACAAGACTTATGGCCGCACGGGGATCGTTGAAGTGACGGACAAGGACATCTCCATTATCAAGTTGAGGACGACCCGCGATGCCGACGAAATAATCGCAATTGTCACCGACTTGACGCGAGCAGCCTTCGCGCTAGCGGGCCACCTGGCCCATAACGACAAGCTGGTGTAGCAGAGGCAGTGAGATATTATTTTCCTGCCAGTCCTCATAGCAGGCCGAGCGGGAATGCCGTTTCCCGCATGGACAAAGCTGGGGGGGTGACCGATATTAACTTCTGCCTGGGTTTGTTCCAGGCAAGACGCCCTGGGGCCGTAGCTCATTTGGGAGAGCGCCGCGTTCGCAATGCGGAGGTAGAGGGTTCGACCCCCTTCGGCTCCACTTTCACCATCCTGTCAGCCAGTTACTTGGCCACCGCCGGGTGATACCCGCTCGCCTTCAGACGCACTCGATAGAATCCACCACCCGCCGTGATATACAGCGTGCCTGATTCAGCTCCCTTGCCAAAGCAACAGTTAGTCGGCAGTTCAGGGGTCTGGATATATCCCAGCTCACGGCCCTGCTGGCTAAAAATATAGATCCCGAAAACGTCGGCCGAGCGAACTGCAGCATAGAGATGGCCCGCACTGTCCATCGTCATGCCATCAATCCCCAGTTGGTCGCCAAAGTTGACGATCACACGCTTTCGCCCCAACTCGCCGTTGCGGTTCAAGCGAAAAGCATTGAGCGTCATGCGACCTCGAACCGCGTCCGGATTACTCTCGGCCTCAGCCGTCCCGTTATCCGTTTCGGCAATAAAGATAGTCCGAGCGTTCGAGGAGAGGATGATCCCATTCGGTTTGCTGATGCCGGTATCAAGTCGACTCAGGCTGCCATCGGGATCGAGTCGAAAGACATCAAACGAATCCATCTCCAGTTTTTCCGGACCGACATATTTTGGGTCCGTAAAATAGACTTGCCCGTCAGGATGGATCACCAGGTCGTTCGGCGAGTTGAATCGCTTCCCTTCGAATCGCTCGACAATCGGAGCCACACTGCCATCCGGCTTGATTTCGACCAGGGCCCGCTGGCCACCTAACGGCGAAGCGCAACAGGCGATCAAGCGTCCCTGGCGGTCAAACATTAGCCCATTGGACATCTTGCTGTCGGCCGAGTGGACCGTGACTTCGCCACTGGCCGGATTGAACTTCATCACCCTCGCCGGGCCGGAATCAAACGGCTGGGCGAAGTCGCTGAAGTACATTGAGCCATCGGGTCCGGCCGCGGCACCCTCGGTAAAACCACCTTCTTCCCAGAGTGTTTCCAACAGGGCGCACTCAGGAATGATCGTCGTGTCTCCACGAATCTTCAACTCCTGGGCCGTCAGCGAAACGTTGGCGAGGGTAAGGACAAGCAGAGCAAGCGAAAAAGTTGAGCGTCTCACAGAACAAGGTCCTCTATAAGGCTGCGGGGGCGGGAGATCGACGTGAAGATCAGTCGAGAGCTTGAGGATAATTGCTCGAGTCAGCCGAAGCAAACGTGGCTAGCTCATTCCGCGGCAACGGCCAACGCTGGAGCTTGCCGCCAGACTTCGGTTGCCTGCTGAAAAGCGTAGGCCAACTGCAACACACCCAGCTCATCGTGTTGCCGTCCAACGATCTGTATTCCGACTGGCAAACCGTCCTCTGTAAACCCAGCCGGCACAGAGATCGCCGGCAAGCCAGTGACGGTTATGAAGTAACAGGATTGCATCCAGTCGATATAGGTCTCCATCGCTACACCGTCGACCTCAGTCACATAGGGCTGTTCGACATCAAAGGGTGCGACCTGGCTGACCGCCAGCAGCAGGAACTCATGGTCTTCCATGAATTCAGCCACGCGATCCAACAGGCTCGATCGCTGGCGAGATGCCTCCGCCAACTGGCTGCCGGTCAACTTGAGCCCCTGGTCTGCATTCCAGCGGACCGTGTCCTTCAGCTTGTCACGATGTTGTCCCATCAGCGGCGCGTACTTCATAGCAAACCGCCAGGCTCGCAGGGTCTTGAAGATGTTGTCTGCATCACGAAAACTGGGTGCCGCCTGATCCAGCTCGCAGCCCAGGTCTTCAAACAGCGAGCCGCTCGAATCGAGCACACTGCGAACGTCTGCAGCCAGCGGAATCTGGCCATCGAGGTCCGGACTGAAACCAATTCGGACGCCTTTGAAGTCCCGCTCTAGTGAGCCGGCAAACAGCGAGCCAGGCTGCTCGATCGATAACGGAACGCGAGCATCGGGGCCAGCCAGCACCGTCAGCATTAACGCCACATCTTCCACGGTGCGGGCCATCGGGCCCTGCACGCCAAGCGGAAACCAGGGAGTTTCACTTGGCCACATCGGTACGCGGCCGGGCGAGGTGCGAAAGCCGACGACGTTATTAAAGTTGGCAGGATTACGGAGCGAACCACCCATATCGCTGCCATCGGCAATTGGCACCATCCCACAGGCGAGCGCCACGGCAGCCCCTCCGCTGCTGCCTCCGCAGGTACGCGATGTGTCGTAAGGGTTCAGCGTGGCACCGAAGACAGGGTTGAATGTCTGAGAACCAGCACCGAATTCCGGTACGTTCGTCTTGCCGATCGTAATGGCGCCGGCATCAATCAACCGCTGGATGATCAACTCGTTTTGGTCTGGCACAAAGTCGGCGAAAATGGGTGAGCCATAGGTCGTGCGAATCCCGCTGGTCATCACCAGGTCCTTGTGGGCGATCGGCAACCCATGCAAGGGACCGAGTGGCTCGCCCGCTGCTATCGCCTCGTCGGCGGCAACGGCTGCCGCGCGGGCGGCAGCATCGGTGTGGGTCACGATCGCGTTAACAACCCCATTCGTACGCTGCTGCTGGGCCAGGTGTGCTTCGAGCAGCTCGAGGCAGGAGATCTCGCCGTCACGGACCATGCGCTGCAGATTCACGGCGGATTGAAAACAGAGTTCGCTCACGGAATTCGACTTTCTTGTTGGCGCCTAAGTACTATTTCACTGTCTCGTTTTACTACATCACTAAGGCATTCTGCAGCAGCTCGACCAAGAATGGTTCAATCGATAACGAAAATATCCCCAATTCAACGCGATTAGGAAGTTTTACTGAAGTTGGAACGAAAGATGCACTAGTTACTCTCCAGACAACTGCTCCCGATAGCAGTCAGAAAGGGAATGACCATGCGACTCGATACACAAACAATTGATCACGACGACGGACGGATGGAAGTCCGCCGCATCTTCGACGGGGACAACATGTTGTTCTGGGATTCGGAGAATCCACTGGCGTATGAAAAGAGCATAGTCTGGTTCGACGAAGCACTCGATATGGAGTACGTCCGCTTCGCACTTATCCGGAATGCACGATCGCGCCGCGGCCCTCTGGTATTGACCGATCCGAGCAAAAGGATCCTGGGATATGCCAAGTTGACGGCTGACGCACCGCATGACCGCAGCGATGAGGGCTACGCACGCCGAGTCTTCTACCTGTTATCCGATGATATGGAGCGCGAGCACGTCACGAATGGCATGGTCCATCCGGTCAGTCGGTGCGTGGATCCCAGGACGGTCCTGCCCACGGTGCTGGGACAAATGCCGCGCTGCAATCAGAACCTGCAGCTCAGTATTGGCCACTTGAATTCGGCGGAACAGATCTCTCCGACAGTTGGCTAAAAGCCCACGCGACTGGACGTCTCGCGTGCCTTGCCACATCTATCGGTAGGATCCACGATAACGCCCGGGGATCACTCTCTATCGGAGTCCTCTGGGGTGACTCGGATGACAACGTCGTCGGCAACCGGCTTGGTATCGAAGCTGTCGCCCTTGTTATCCTTGCGATCGCGGCCGACGCTGTAAACGAAGTAACCATCGTCACGCCTGAGATAAAGAATCGACTCCTCGCTATAAATATCCGTCGGAATTCGGGTAACGAATTGCGGTTTCAATTCTGCCAGGCGATCCGGGTAATGGCCGTTGGTTCGTTCGAAACGAGCGATTGCGATCGCCACCTGCCCCATCTCCGACAGCATTACTGACTTGTCCTCGGCTAGGACTGCCTTCGAAACACCTGGCACCATCATGGAAATCAGTATGCCGGCCATGCGCTCTGAGGTAATCTGCCGTATCGATTTGCCGCTTAGCAAAACCTCCCGCGCCAGTGACCCGACTGACCTGGACTGCTGGATGATCTCTGCCAGCTCCTGATCGATTGCCGCCAGCAATTCCCGTCTCTCTTTGAGATCCTTCCGCTCTCCAATTTCGGCGAACTTGTCGTACCATTCATTCGCCATCCTCATGACGACATTCCAATCGACCATTGTTTGAAGGGCTCCCTCTCCGAACAATACCCCTGGTGCCGGCATCTTCCTTTCGTTCAATTGCTGAAAGACCTGCATTCCATTTCGCGAGATTGACTGTACCGTACTGAGAAAAATGAAGCGTTCAACGGTGTCGATCTTGTCGATGATCGATGCAGTTCTTGGCAGTTTTGCCAACTGCTGCTGAAAGTCCAGCAATTCCTCATCCGTCAACTGGCCGTGCTCAATGACAGTACCAACGCCTGCCGTGGCAATACCATCCATAGCGAACCCAACCAGTCCTTCAAGCACGGTGGCCCCCTGGGACGACAGTCGTGCCAGGCGGTGGATTGCCAGGAATTGATCACGTGCCTGTTGTGACTGGCCCTCGCCCACGAACAGGTGTCCCCGTATCGCCAGCAGCCGAGCCAGTGTGCGGGCATGGATCGCGCCAGGCAACAGGATCGCGATCAAGGCGGGACCTTTCTGTCCATCCGCCACAACATAAGGCGTATAGAAACGACTACAGCGACTTGCCTCATGAGCCTTCTGGAACGTCATCTCATTACGTTCCAGCCAGCGAGCCAGCTGGGGATGCTGTTCCCTGGTCCAGGGGCCTGCCAGGCCTAAGCCGTATTCCTTCGTCGCTGCCTGCCGTGTCTTTTGCTCCCTATCCCCTGGTTGATCTCCGGCCAGTACCGCCTGTTCCTCGATAGCGAAGTCCTCAAGGCTGATATAGTACCTGCCTTCTTTCGGCGGAACGCTGATACCTAGTTGCTGGAAGAATTCGTCCAGGATCTCGGGGCTCAGCTCACTTCGCCCGAATGCCTGAAAAATTGGCACAGCTGCGTTGTTCTTTGGTGTCACACCCTTGCTGAACATCTTGTTCAGGGCTGCCAGGTAATCGACATAGCCCGCCTCATCGAGTGGCCCATCAATGTGCGTGGTAGTCTTGCCAATCGTGATAAGTCGACTGGCTGACGTCGCAGCCGGTTCCTGGGCGACAGAGATTGTCAGACCGACCGCGACGATAACTACGGCAGATACGATTGTGAGCTTGCTCATCGAACATTGTCTTTCGAAAAGAAAAGTATCGCCAGACGCCACGAAGGGTGATCTTGATTATAGCCTATCGCTACCGAGGATCAGCGTGAGTTGACCGCCCGGATCACATACCCTTGGCGATCCAGCCGCCATCGACGGTGATATCGGTCCCTGTGATGTAAGAGGATGCGTCGGAGGCGAGGAAAATACATGCACCCGCGAGGTCGTCCGGTTCCCCCCAGCGACCCAGCATTGTACGTTCCGCCCGATCGCGGCGCTTGTCCGGGTCAGCGAAACTGGGCTCACTCATTTCGGTCCGGATATAGCCCGGGTTGACCTGGTTAACACGTACATTCCACTGCGCCCAATCTCTCGCCATGGCCCTGGTCAATTGAAGTAACCCACCCTTGGCCGCCTGGTAGGCCGGGTTGTCCGGCATCCCAACCCGGGCGCCGATGCTGCCTATGTTCACAATTGAACCGCCCGACTCCTGCTGCCGCATCTCTTGCGCTGCCAGTTGCGAGAGGAAGAAGACGCTCTTGAGATTAACGTCGAGTGTGTCATCCCAATCCTGTTCACTGTATTCACCGTCGCCGGTCCGGGTGATAGCAGCGTTATTGATCAGCACATCGATGCGACCACATTCTGCAACGGTCTGCTGACAGATCTGCTGCCGCTGGTCAGCAGACGAGACATCCGCCTGGATTGCCAGCGCCTGGGAACTTCCGTAACTGCCAACCTGTTCGATAAGCGACTCACTTCTCGCGACCAGGACGACACGAGAACCAGCCTCAAGCAACGCCTCCGCCACCGCTCGTCCGATACCTCGTGAGGCACCGGTCACGATCACAACTCGTTGTTCCACTGAAAAGCGTCCGGGCGCCATAACGTCCTACCGTGAATGGGCAAGTGAATGTCAGCCAACAGTTCAGGCGTAGATATCGCGAATCGGCTGGCCGTGATCAATCTCCAGGCGTTTGCGACCGGGCACTGCCAGGCGTCGGCCGTCCAGGCCCATCAGGTCCAGCACGGTGGCATGCAAGTCGGTGACGTAATGCCCCGGCTCGATGGCATGAAAACCCAGCTCATCCGTGGCACCGTGGACATATCCACGCTTGACGCCTGCCCCTGCCAGCCAGACAGTAAATCCGTGGGGGTGATGATCACGCCCGTCGGTACCACCGCCACGTTCTTCGATGGCTGGCGTGCGGCCGAATTCAGTGCAGAACACGACGAGCACATCATCCATCAATCCACGCTGCTTGAGGTCCTTGATCAGGCCGGCAATTGGCTTATCCACACTCTCGGACATCTGCCCATGCAGCACCTTGAGGTTCTTGTGCGAATCCCACCTGCCATAATCCGTCGGATACACCTGCACGAACCGCACACCTCGCTCAACCAGCCGGCGGGCCGCCAGCAATCGCTGGCCGGCAACTTTCGTTTTGCTGTCATCCAGTCCATACAACTGTTCGACCTGTTTCGTCTCCTCGGCAAGTTCCATCGCCTCGGGCACTGCCGTTTGCATACGGTAGGCCAGTTCATAGGCACGAATCCTGGCAAGCACGGCTGGATCGTCGGGATATTCAACCCCCGAAAGCTGGTTTAGTTTGCCGATCAAGTCGAATTCGTTGCGCTGCTGCTGCGGTAAAACATCGCCGGCGCGTTTTCCATAGGGCAATGGATTGGCTGGATCAAGTGAAAGTGGCACGCCAGAAAATTGCGGCCCCAGGTAATAGGATTCAAAGGACGATCTTGTGTCGGCCCGCGTCGGTCCACCAAGCACGGAAAAACGAGGCAGATTGTCGTTGACCGAACCCAGTCCATAACTGATCCAGGAACCGATACTCGGCTGCGTCTCATCCAGCATGTGCCGCCCTGTATGGATCTGGTTCTCAGCGGCATGATCGTTATCTGTGGTCCACAGATTACGCACAAAGGATATCTCGTCGACACAGCCAGCCAGATGGGGCCACCAGTCGGTCACCTCGATACCACTTTCGCCATGCTTACGATGGCCGATCTGCATGGGGAAGATGGTCGAGTACTTGTCCCGCACCATTTCAATCACACTGCGGCTGCGTTTGTCATGCAGTGGCGAATCGAGCGGATTCTCAAACGGTGTTTCCTGGAAGGTCTTGCCGGCATACTTATTCAAGGCGGGTTTGGGATCAAACGTCTCCATCTGGCTGTAACCACCAGAGAGAAAGACCCAGATCACACTCTGTGCCCTGGGGCGATGGTGTGGCAGGCCATCCGGAGACTGACCACTTTTCGCCTCCGCACCAGCCAACTGGTCCTCGGCCAACATGCTCCCCAATGCCAGGCCGGTGAAGCCCATTCCGATATCGGCAAGAAACGAACGACGCTGGATACGTCCGCAACAGTGACCGTCGATCTGTCGTCTTTTTTTCATGGCCGCAGTATTCCCGCTGACACGCACGAGCTGGTTAGTGAATTGTAACGAAGTCGTGATGGTTCAATAAAGTGTGGACGAGGCTCTCTCGAGCACGCACCCTGTAGTCACTCGATACAGCAACCGCTCCTTCCGTCGTTGCATCGGCAACTGGCGGGGTCAGCTTGAAGAGCTGACGCTGCTTTTCCAGGAAGGCCAGGCAAATCTCCAGTTCCGCCTCTATCGGCTGCCGCGACAGAACGGAAAGGAAAGCACTCTGAATGAACTGCCGTTCCGCAGCCAGCTCGTCGGTGACCGCTATCGTTTCAGTCAGCCGGCCAGTCAGCCTGCGGCCTACATCGAGTACAAGTCCGCTGTTCACCAACGCCAGGGACTGTTGTGGAACAACACTCACCGACCGCCGGTAACAGTCGCTGGGATCGGGGGGATCGAAAAGACCCAGCATCTGGATTTGCCCGCCACTCTCCGGATAAATCGAGAAGTAGAGGCTGCGTCGATAAATCGTATCGGCCTTGGCCGGATCCTGAACTGGTCCGCCGATTGTTGCATCCATCTGTCCGCTGACTGCCAGCAGTGAATCCCGGATCACCTCGGCTTCGAGTCGCCGATCCTCCATCCGCCACCAGTTGTGATTGTCCTTGTCTCGAGCCATATTCATTTTCCGTTGCGGACCGGCAACCGTTCCCATCTGGTAAGTCCGGCTGCTGGTGATCAGGCGGTGCAGGTGTTTCATGCTCCACTCGTTTTCCATCAGCTCAACGGCCAACCAGTCCAGCAACCGCGGGTGGCTGGCAGTTGTGCCGCTGCGCCCCAGGTCCGCCACACTCTCGACCAGCGGCCGGCCGAAATGCCGCATCCAGATGTGGTTTACCGCCACTCGTGCCGTCAGTGGATTCTGCCTACTGGCCATCCACTCGGCCAGCGCACGTCGTCGCCCGGTCGATGTGGCAGGATACGTTGGGCTCAGCAAGTCATAGCCGGACGAGACTTCGCTGGTTGCCTGCTGCGCGGCGGCACTCTGCGCCTGCAGCATCATCAATTCCTTTTCCGCCGTTGCCAGTTCGCTCGGCGTCGGCTTTTCAGCCACCTTGAGTTGCTGGACCTTCTGCTGCTGCGCCGCCACCGCCGCCGCCGCCGAATGCGCCGCAGCATCACGAACGGCCTGGCTGGCACGTTTTTTCAGCTCTTCAACAGTGGTCCCTTCCGCCAGCTGGTCTCGATAAACCGCGTTGTCTGCAGCCAGGCGAGCGTCGATCGCCACCACTTCAGCCTCGGCAGCCGCCAGCTCCAGCTCTGCGTGCCGTACCGGCAGCTGTTGTAATGCAAGTTTCGCCCGTGCCTTCATCAGTGATTGGCGGGCCGCAAGTACCTGCGGGTCGACCGCCTGCGTGCCAGCCAGAGCGGCCAGTTCGTCCACTTCCAGCGCGGTATCCCAAAGAGCAACTTCGTCAATCATTCCCTGCCACCAGGCAGTGCCATCCACATCACCAATCGAGAGCATAGATTCCAGCGGCGGGCTGCCCTCGCCGACAAGATCGATAACCTGCAGTTGAAGCTCAGCCTTCGAGCCCAGTTCACGCAGATAGAGCTGCACGCGATTCTCGGCCACGCTGGCTGCGAGAAAATATTCCCGGCCGACTTGCAATCTGAGCGGCGGCGAAGCTGGCTCTGCCGCCCCTGCCTGCCAACTGCCATCGTGGTAGTGCAACAAACGAAGTTGACTGGCACTCTCGTCCTCACCGCTGGCCAACAGGGCCCACCCACTCTCCGCCGCCACAACCACCTGTTGCAGACCGAGTTGGGACTTGTCCAGCCGAACCATCGCGACGACGGACCAGTTCGGCTTCTCGAGGATGACTTTCTGCCTCGTCCGCAGCGATGCGGAGCCAGTCGAGTTGACTTTAAACTGAGCCGCGGTCCGATTCACCCGACCGCTCGGCAGGCGATGGAAGGCCGAGTTGGCCGGCCAATCTTCCGCTGGTGCGGCAACAACCGCTGCGTCGCCATTGGCCCGCACCTCCAGGCGATGTCCACGGCCAGTACGGTCTCCAAGCCACGAACTCGCTTTAGCTTCCTCCTCCACAGCGATCTCGAAATCCCAGTAGGCGATGGCTCGCTGTAGAATTTTTAAGGCCTGCGGTCGCGGCTGTTGATTATCAGCTGCTTGTTTGATGCGATCTGCCAGCAGTTCTTCGGCTGCTTTCACGGCCGCCGTTTCCGCATCGCTATCCCCGTCGCTCTGGGCAGCCAGCGTGTCGAGAGATTTCCTGGCAGCGGCCGCACGTTCGTGTCGGCTCTCTCGCTCGTGCTGTTGAATAAAGGGCTTCAGGCCCGGGTAGTATGCCTGGGCAGGCAATGCCACTTCTTGAATCGGCGTTTGCAAAGCACCGAGAAAGGCCGGCACACCCGGCTGGACGGCAGCTCGGTCGGGGAAAAGGTCACGCTGATCGCCTAGCTGGTACATGAACGTCTCGGCGTCGAGCGTCTGATCATAGATTCGTGCCAGGCCAGCGGAAATCGGTTTCAGCGATGCTCCAGATCCCGGATTGTAGCGAATGTACTTGGCCAACCGTGGCCCGCCCGGCACGCGGTCATTGCGAACCTCCAGAGGTTCAAAGAACGCTCGCAGGCGAAAGTAATCTTGCTGGCTGATCGGATCGTACTTGTGGTCGTGGCAGAGGGCACAATTGAAGCGGAGACCAAGAAAGGCCTTGCCTGTATGTTCCACAATATCCCGCATCCAGATGTCGTAGTTCAACGAGAACCAGTTGCGCACAAGGAAGCCGGTGGCCACGATACGGTCATCATCCTGCGGATAGATCTCATCGGCCGCCAGCATCTCCCGGACCATCTGGTCATAACCCTTATCCTCGTTAAGCGAGTGAATAATCCAATCTCGCCAGCGCCATATATGTGGGAAACTGTTGCGAACATCATTCACCTGGCGGCGACCATACCAGTCGCTGTATCGCCAGATATCCATCCAGTGCCGGCCCCAGCGTTCACCGTGGCGGGCATCTGCCAGTAATTTCTCGACCACCTGTTGGTATGCCTGCGCGGAAGGGTCTGCCAGGAAAGCTTGTACCTCAGCGGCAGTCGGCGGCAGGCCGATCAGGTCGAGATAAACCCGTCTGAGCAGCGCCGCGGGACTGGCTGGCCCCACCGCAGACAGACCGATCTCCTGGTGGCGGGCAGCAATGAATCGATCGATCGGGTTCTGGCTCCAGGCGATATCGCCAAGCTCCGGCAGTTCAGCTTTCTGCGGCGCAACAAATGACCAGTGCAAGCTGGGGTCCTGTTCGGGCATATCGCCGGCAGGAAAGTCTGCGCCCTGGCTTATCCATTGCGAGAGCAGCTGGATTTCCTTCTTATTGAGTGCGCGTCCTTGCTGCGGCATGCGCAGATCGTCTTCATCACTGCCAACACGCTCCAGCAGCGAACTCTCAGTTGGTTTGCCGGCAACAACGACAGCCCCGCCATCGCCCCCTTGCAGGATCAGCTGGCCTGCATCCAGCCGCAGGCCACCCTCGCTCTTGAGGCTCCCGTGGCAGGCGAAACAATGCGCCCGGAGCAGCGGCTTGACCTGTTTCTCATAATCCACCGGATCTTCCGCGGAGACGAGCGATCCGCTGATCGCGATAACGAGTACTGACAACAGGCTGGTGATTCGCATCCGCTTCATCTCGGCACAAACAGAGAGAAAAAAGTCGAACGGTTATGCTGCAGCTCTTAGTATAACCGATGGTCGTCGTCGATCCGCTACAATCAACAAGTTCGTGTTCCATTCCTGCCGGATCCCGGGTCATGAAGCTCACCGCTACCCTCTCCCTGCTGGCTGGCATTCTGCTGTCGAATACCATCTCAGCCGCGCCGCCGACGAGCGGAACTGAGTTGACGGCTGGCAAGGGAGTGCACCTGAATGAGGTCAGTCCCACGCTGCTGCAGCTAAAGAAGTCCGATCTGACGATGGAATTCTGGATACGTCCCGACGCCGCCACAATTACTCGACCGCGGGCCCTGATGTGGCTGTTAACCAGTCAATCGGGTTACGACGTGGCTGGTATGGGAATGAGCCTCATCGAGGGACGGGTGAACGCCAACATTCTGGGCGTCAAACTCAACACGACGGACAAGCTGGATGCGGACGAGTGGGTGCATCTCTGCCTGACGTTGCAATCAGGCACTCTCAACAAAGTCGCCACGCTCTGGATCAATGGTCGACCGATCGATCGGAAACGGGTCGGCCAGCCCTGGCCAGATGGCTTTTATTATGCCCGCCTGATGGGCGATCCCTGGAACCAGCAACGGTTTTTTAGTGGCACGCTTGGCGGAATCCGATTCTCTCGCCAGTTGCGTTATCGTAGCCAATTCGAACCCGCCGCCAGCTGGCAGAAAGATGACGACTTACTGCTGCTGATCGATGGCGCCTCGATCCCGCTCAAGTGACCCGGCAGGCATCGCTACCAGCAGCAGCCACAGTCTTCCAGGCCGTCGACCGGCAAGAGATAGAAGTAGGCCTCGGCAGCTATCTCCGCTGCCGTCAGCAGCTGGATCGGCTCGCGCCGGTAAAGGGATTGGTCCACCGCTTCGACGTCGTCCAGGCTGGCCAGGCAATCATCGTCGACCTGCCACAGCTCACCCTCGATACTGACACCACGATCCGCATCGGCATGCACCAGAGCCGGGTAGTTGCCCACGTTAAACATCCTGTAGAGCGGTTGCGTACTGGCCGGCCCAATCAGCTTCTGCCCTACGAGCAGGCCGTCGCGAGACTGCCCGCGTTTGAGCGTGCCGTAAATAAAAATGCAGGTGGGCATGGGAAGTCCCGGGAGAGACTCGTCAACAGCGGCAGGATGGATTCTAATTCACTGGTCCAGAGGTAATCTCCCTGCCGAGCAAAAAAGTCAGAGGTCGATCGACGTTGAACGAAGGAACTCCCACAGCTGTCGTGATGGCCGGTATTCCAGCCACCAATCTCTCCCTTTTCCATCGCATCCGCTTCCAGGTTGGCGATCCAACTGCCTGGATCACCATTTACCAGCCTGATGGTACCAGCAGCAGCAGCTTGTTATTGCGAGACATCGAGATGCAACGTGCTCGCCAGCATGCCCAGGTCGATCAGGTTGGCTGCCCGGCAGACTTTGCACCCGAGCAGGGACTGTCGGGGGATCGGGAAACAGCCACAGCTCAGGCGACGGCGGAGTTATTGAGGCGAGCTGGCGTCAGCAGTGCCGTGGCCGATCGTTCACTGCCTTTCATTTTTGCTCACCACATTCAGCAGGCGGGCATTGCCTTGACCTGCGACCTGGAGATGGGGGTCTTGGAGAGGCGTGCCAAGGATGACCAGGAAGTGGCATGGCTGGCGGAAGCTCAAGCAGCCACCGAGGATTGCATGCGATTGGCCTGTGAACTTGTCGCCGCCGCGGACACCGATGATAGTGGCGCCCTGCTGCACGACGGCCAGCCACTCACATCCGAAGCGGTCCGGGTCGTGATCGACCGCTGGCTGCTTGATCACAGCTACCTGAATCCACGCAGCATCGTCGCAGGAGGACCGCAGGCGGCCGACTGCCACGACATGGGGAGTGGCCCACTGCGCAGCGGTGAGCCTGTGATCATCGACATTTTCCCCCAGCATAAACAATCCAGATACAACGGCGACTGTACGCGCACGGTGGTCCACGGCACGATTGCCCCTGCTGTGGCAGACATGCACGCCGCCGTCGTGGCCGCCAAGGATGCCGGCATCGCCGCGGTCGCACACGGAGTCACCGGCCAACAGGTCCACGAGGCCACGACGGCTGTTATCAAAGAACATGGATACCAGTTGGGACTGCCATCGCAGGACGATCCGGATGACTATTGCGCCATGACCCATGGGACCGGCCATGGAGTTGGTCTGGAAGTCCATGAACCACCCCTGCTGGATCGCGGTGGGCCCGCACTGGTCTGCGGTGATTGCCTGACCATCGAGCCGGGACTTTACTGCCGCACTATCGGTGGTGTCCGAGTGGAGGATATGGTGCTTGTTACGGAGGCCGGCTGTACCAATTTGAACAAGCTACCCCCTGGCCTGGACTGGCGAGCTTGAGAGGCCGACGATCCGCACTGACCTGGAGGGAGAATCCCGATGACCGATGTCGTCTCCATGATTGACCATGCGATCCTGCACCCTACCGCCACGGCGACCGACCTTGAGCAGGGTTGCCAGCTGGCCGACCGGCTGGGTGTTGCCAGCGTCTGTGTCAAGCCTTACTGGGTGGCACGAGCGGCCGAGTTACTCACCGACAGCAGGGTCGCCGTTGGCACCGTGATCGGTTTCCCCCAGGGCTCCAATCAACCCAGCGTGAAGGCTGCAGAAGCCCAGCAGGCCTGTCAGGACGGGGCCGGCGAACTCGACATGGTTGTCAATGTTGGACAGGTCCTGGAGGGCAACTGGTCGGCCGTTGAGGCGGACATCCAGGCGGTACTGGAGGTGGCCGGCAACAACCAGGCGCTGCTGAAGGTGATCTTTGAAACGGATTTTGTCAGCGACGATGAGGACAAAGTTCGACTCTGCGAGATCTGCACCCAACTCGGTGTCGACTTTGTCAAAACCTCGACCGGCTTCGGCTTTACGAAACAAAACGACGGCGGCATGGCTTATCAGGGCGCCACACCACACGACATTGCCTTAATGGCCCGCTCGGTGGGACCGAACGTGGGGGTCAAGGCCTCCGGAGGGATTCGCACACACGAGGATGCTCTGGCGATGGCCGAGCTGGGTGCCACACGCTTGGGAACAAGTGCCTCGGCAGCGATTGCCGACCAACAGGGAAGCGATCAGGACAGCTACTAATTCACGTTTGCTGAGTGTACCGATGGCCTTGCAGCCTGCAGATATCATTACCTGTAAACGAAACGGTGAAGCTCTTTCGGATGAGCAGATTCGTTACATGGTGGAGAATTTCGCCACGGGCACGATTCCCGACTACCAGATGGCAGCTCTGGCGATGGCGATCTTCCTCAAGGGGATGGATGCCAGGGAGACGACCACGCTGACGTCGACCATGCTCGAGTCGGGTGACACGCTCAACTGGCCAGACGACGGTTCGCTGCGGGTCGACAAACATTCCACTGGCGGCATTGGCGACAAGATATCGCTTGTGCTGGCACCGTTATTGGCCGCCTCTGGACTCCAGGTCCCAATGATCTCCGGCCGCGGGCTGGGACCGACGGGTGGAACACTGGACAAACTCGAATCGATTCCGGGATTCCGCACCGACCTCGACACAGATCAAATAGAGACCATCGTTGCAGATGTCGGCTGTGTAATCACCTCGGCCACGGCGTCGTTGGCGCCGGCCGACCGTAAACTCTATGCCCTGCGAGATGTGACCGGCACAGTCCCCTCCGTCCCGCTGATTACTGGCAGCATTCTCAGCAAGAAGCTGGCAGCCAACCTGGACGCATTGGTCCTGGACGTCAAGTTTGGCAGTGGTGCCTTTATGAAATCGATCGACGAGGCCCGCCAGCTGGCTCACTCACTGGTCACCACCGCCGCACAGCTTGGTCTCAACACCAGCGCCCTGCTGACCGACATGAACCAGCCGCTGGGGCGAGCGGTTGGCAACCTGCTGGAAGTCAATGAAGCGTTGGCCGTACTGGCTGGCGAGGGGCCAGCCGAGGTACGGGAACTGACACTCGCCCTGGCCCGCGAGCTACTCAGTGGCGTTGGCCAGCCGACAGAGAATCTCGAGCAGTTGCTGGATGATGGCAGTGCTCGGGAGCAATTCGAGCGCATGGTTCATGCCCAGGGAGGCGACCTGGACCAGCTGGCCACGCCGACGGTAGCCTTTGAAATCAGTTGCAGCGAGCAGGGCTGGCTGGCAGCGGTCGACGCAGAACAGCTGGGCCTGGCAGTGATTCAACTGGGTGGTGGGCGTACGCTGATGGGCGAGGCGATTGACCATCAGGTGGGACTGGAAATGACCGCCCGGATCGGGGATGCTGTTGAACAAGGCCAACCGCTGGTTGTGGTTTACGCCAACGACTCGAGCAGCCAGTCGAGCCTGCAGCAGCAACTGGCCCAGGCCTTCACAATTTCACAACAGCCCCCGGGGCAACCAACCCTGGTGGTCGAGCGCGTGACCGCCGAGCAGCCGGAGAAACCATGACGATTGACGACAAGCTCAAGTCGCTTGCTGAGCAGGCAGCAGCCGTACGGCTGCGGGCCCATGCGCCTGTCAGTGGTTTCCTCGTCGGCGCAGCGATTGAGACCAGCGACGGCAGCGTGTTCTGCGGCTGCAATGTCGAGAACCTGTCGCTAGGTCTGACACAGTGTGCCGAACGATCTGCACTGGCGGTGACCATTGCCGCCGGGCAGCGCAATCTTACGCAGATTGCGATTGCTAGTGACGGTGGTGTGGTCCCCTGTGGCGCCTGCCGACAGGTGCTGGCTGAGTTCAACCCGGAGCTGGTGATTCACCTGTTTGATACTGCCAGTTCGGGGGAGTTGGCCATCGAGACTCTCCAGCTCTCGGACCTGTTGCCCCGACCTTTCCGCGGAATCGAGTGAAAACGGCACGTCGCCCGAATAGCTCAAGGCACCCGCCACGCAGGCGGTCATAAAGGCGGCCAGCGAACCACCAATCATGGCTCGGACACCAAGTCGAGCCAGGTCTCCCTTCCGTTCGGGCGCCAGTCCGCCGATGCCTGCCAGCTGAATTCCGACGCTGCCAAAATTAGCGAAGCCGCAGAGTGCGTATGTGACGATCATCACGGTGCGGTCACTCAACTGAACCTCCGACGTCGATTTCAGCCAACTACCGAGTTGATCGTAGGCGAGGAATTCTGTCACTGCGATCTTCATGCCCAGCAGTTGGCCGGCATGAAAGCAATCGCCCATTTCAATCCCCATCAGCCAGGCGAAAGGAAAGAACAGATAGCCCAGTAGCATCGCCAGCGTCCAGCGCTGCTGGTCGCCGACAAATCCGAATTGTTCGCCAATCCAGCCGATGCCGTAGTCGAACATGGCGACGAGGGCCAGGAAAGCGATCAGCATGGCACCCACATTCAGAGCCAGCTTGAGTCCCTGGCTGGCCCCCTGGGCCGCCGCGTCCACCACGTTGACCGACGATTGTTGATCGTCGATCTCGACGGTACCGAGAGTCCTCGGCCTTTCTGTCTCCGGCAACATCAACTTGGCAACAACAAGTGCAGCGGGCGCGGAGATCACCGACGCGGTCACCAGGTGTGTTGCATCGATACCCATACCGACGTATGCAGCCAGCACACCACCGGCAATCGTGGCAAAACCGCCGACCATCATCGCATTCAATTCCGACATGGTCATCGAGGCGACATAGGGTCGCACCACCAGCGGAGCCTCGGTCTGTCCCACAAACACATTGGCTGCCGCCGACAGTGTCTCCGCTCCGGAAGTTTGCAGCGTCAGCTGCATCAAGCGGGCAAAGCGCCGCACCACCCGCTGGATTAACCCCAGGTGGTAGAGCACTGCCATCAGCGACGAAAAGAAAATGATGGTTGGCAGCACCTTAAAGGCGAAGAAGATGTCCTTGAATTTCGGCCCGAAGACCATTGCCGAACCGCTATCGACAAAGTCGAGGGCCAGCCGGAAAAATTCGCCGATCGAGTGGAAGACAAAATAGCCAGGCGCGGTCTTCATGACGGCGAAGGCCAGGGCAAACTGCAGCAGGATGCCGCCCATCAGGATGCGGCGGTTGATCTTCCAGCGATGTGTGCTCAACAGCCAGGCCACAAAGAGCATGGCAAAGAAGCCCAGGAAGCTGGTCAGTCGCAGCGTGAGCATCGCGTGGTCTTCCTGGCGGGCCTAGGTGTTGAAGATTCGGTCCCCGGCATCGCCGAGACCGGGAACGATGAAATTGACATCATTGAGTCGTTGGTCAATTGCACAGAGGTGGATTTCCGCATCGGGAAAGGCCTCCGATACTGCGGCAACTCCCTCGGGAGCAGCAATAATCGAGAGCAGCTTGCAGCGACCAACGCCCCATGCCTGCAAGGCTTCCAGAGCGGCGATCGCGGAGCCACCGGTGGCCAGCATAGGGTCCAGGACGAGGCCAAGATCGACCGCCTGGTGGCCGGCAAGCTTGCTGTAGTACTCGACAGGCTGCGCGGTCTCCTCGTCACGGTACATGCCCAGGTGCCAGACCTGCGAGTTAGGTAGCAACTCCAGCAGCGGCGGCACCATACCCAATCCGGCTCGCAGGATTGGCACCAGCCCGATCAGCTCGGATATTTCCGCCCCCTCGGTTTCGGCCATTGGAGTCTGCACTGTGGTGGCTACCGTCGCCACGTCGGATGTGGCCTGGTAGGCCAGCAACGTGGCCAATCGTCCTACCAGCCGGCGAAACTGCTCAGGTGGTGTGTCCTTGGACCGCAGTTGGGCGAGGTGATACGCCGCAACGGGATGCTGTAATTCATGGACCCTCGCCATGGAGGCCTCCGCACGTTACTGGAACTCGACACCTGCCGTGTCTGTCTGTTTGACAGCAGCTGTTATTTGACTCCAGCCGGCGATTCTATTCAACCAACCCTTGCTCCACGCCCTTGCGTGCAACCAGCAACTTTATACCATTGACTTCGCGCCACACTCGCTGCCAATCGGGTCTGCCGCATTAGATTCAGGACGATCCTTGGGAGAATTCGACCGGCTCATGCGACGACTGGCATCTCATTCAACGAACTGGATCGCCCTGCTGGCCCTGCTGACCGCCCCCCTGGCGGCCCGTGCAGAGGACCCAGTCGGCAGCGGACACCAGCTTTGGAAGATCAATACGCGGCACCTGTCGGCTTATCAGCCACAGGTCGAGGAACTTGGTCAATGGACCTACTCGCGTTTCCAGGATGGCCAATGGACATTGTCCGATGCCGAGGACTTTGACCAGGGGAATGAAGTGCCCACCTGCTTAATTGTGCATGGCAGCCCGGCGTCGGATGAATACGTCGTCGGCCTGACGGTCGACGTGTTCAATCACATTTCTGAGTTCCTCGGGCCGGATAAGCCGATCCGGATCATTGTCTGGTCATGGCCGTCGGACAAGATGCAGGCCAGCTTGATCAAGGACTTTCGCGACCAGACGATCCGCAGTGAACGCCAGGGATTTTTCCTGGCCCACTTTCTCACTGACCTGAGGCAATCCTGCCCCGTCATGCTGGTCGGCTATAGCATGGGATCACGCACGGCGGTGACCGGTTTGCACTTGATCGGCGGCGGCCAGTTGCCCGAGATACCAAAGTTTGAAGCGGATCATGATGGTGGCAAGCCGATCATCGGCGTGCTGGTGGCCGCAGCCATCGACACCAATTGGCTCGAAGTGGGCCAGCGATACGACAAGGCAGTGGAACAGACAAGTCACTTTGTGGTCACCGTCAATAACCAGGACCCAATCCTCAAGCGGTATCCGCGGCTGTATGGCGGCAAGAGATCACCGCAGCGAGCGATCGGTTTTCTCGGTATCGCCAGCCAGGAGAAGCTGGCAAGTCTCAAGGACCGTTTCACCCAGATTGATATTACGCGAATAGCTGGCAAGAGCCACGACATTCGTCGAATCACCGGGTCGCGAGTGCTGCTGGAGGAAATCTCCCAGCACACCTTTGATCGGCTGTTTAGAAACTGATTTGAGCCAGTTGCCGGCCGCTAACCTCCCGCGTCGGTCTTGGCCTTTTCTTCCTGGGCTTTTGACAGTTCGGGATTCGGCCTGGCGGCACCGTTTTCATGGCCCAGGATCCACTTGACGCCCCCCAGCAAGGATTGCTGGTACGTCGGGTTTGTCCAGACATCCTCACGATGGCCGAGGCTCATGTGCATCACACGGCCCTCGCCGTACTGTTTCACCCAGCAGATGGGGATGTGGTAGGGCTTCTTGAGTTCTGTCTTGGCCATATTCAGGCTCATCAGGACTCGGACTTTCTCCGGCTGCCAGTTGCGGAACTGGTAGATTTCATCCTTGAGCGTGAATTCCCGTCCCCACGGTTTTGCCACCGGGTGATCGGGTTCATGGACCGTGATCGTGACGGTCGAGCCGGCACCCCAGGGATGGCCATTAAAGGTACCGCCAATCATATCCCAGTAAGGCTCATAGTCCTTGAAGGTGTCAGCGGCCGAGTGCGTACCGATAAAGCCATGACCCTTCTGCTTCAGCCAGTCATTAAAGAAGTAGTCGAGATCGGCTTCCTTGATGGGCAGTTTGCCGGTCGTATAGAACATCACGATGTTGTACTTCTGCAGTCGTTCCCTGGTGAAATCGGTGGCGACGTCCTGCGTACAATCGACGCGGAACAAGTTGCTGGAGACCCCCAACTCAGTCATCACTCGCTCGGAAACCGACAGTTTATTGTCCTTGCGAGTTACCGATCCATGCCGGAAACCGGCACTCTGGGTGACCATCAGAATGTGTCCCTTGGCTGCGTCCTGGGCCTCAAGACTCAGGCTCCAGGCCGGCAGAATGAATGCCATCAGGCAGGTCAGCGTGGTGAAAAGTCGCATCGATTAATCCTCTCTGAAAGTTAGTGAGTCCTGGTTGGTCTGAAATGGTTTATTTACTGGCGGCAGCGTTGTACGACGGATTCACGATTCGCAGGATCATTGGCAGTGTCACCTGGTCCCCTTCGACTTTGGCCACTGCGTAAAACAGGCGGCGTGTTTCTGGAACCCATGATTCGGCTGAAAGATAAATCGTGCGTTGCATCTTGCCTTCCGGAATCAAGACACCGCTGAGCCCGATATCCTGAACGATCACACCGTGCGGAAGGTTGTTGACATCAAAAGAAATACGACCGTCAAATCCCAACCGCTCCACACTCAATCGGCACTCGGTGAATTGACCGGGCACAATCGTGACCTCGGCAATCGGATCGACGGACAGATCGGGCGTCGGCAGCGACTCGGTCGTGTAGGAGAGCTGGAAATGACCCAGCACGTGTTGCTTGACGTCACTGGTACACTTGATCGTTACCGTCAATTCCGCACCGCCTGCGATTGCCAGCGGCTCAGCCAGGTCGAGTTCCACCCAGTGAGACGGATCGCCCTCGTTGGTCACCACGGTAAACTTATTATCCTTGTCGCCACGAGCCACGGCCCAGCCGGTCTTCTCATCGCCGTCATGAATGCCGGCCACGTTCCAGCTGCCCTGCGAGTAGTCAGCTCGGACTCCTGAAATCGCCAGCTCGACAGGTTCGCTCGTTCCATCGAGTGCTCGAGCGGTGAGACTCAGCTCGCTAATTATAAAGTTGCCATTGTCGGGTCCTCGACCTGGAGCACCGGCGGGCAGGGATGAATGTCCCAGGGCAGCCAGCTTGAGCGACGCGATCCGCCGGGCAGATGTCCGCAGCGTGACCACGAACGTTTCGGTATCCGTTGCCTCACCTTCAGCCAGCAGCGATTGGTCGGGCAGAGTTCTCAGCGACGTGTTGGCATGAGCAGTCGTGCTGGTCTGCGGCGCCAGCACCGTCCAGGGCCTGGTCGCTGCTGCCGGGAACGCGGTGACAGGCAGCGGGCTGTCATCCTGGGGTGTCAGGTGAGCAAGCAGTGTGGTCCGCGCAGCCAGCTTGATCGTGCCGAGCGTGCCAGCTGACTGCTGCAGCTCCTGCCCCGCCACGGTTGCGGTTGCAGTCAACCTGGATCCAGACCAGTTCGACGCATCAGTCTGAGCTGCCTGCGGATGAGCGTGGATTAAGCCACTGACTGAATCATGACCCGACTCAATAAGGAGCGGCGTGGTGACCTGGAAGCCAGCTGGCAAGCCCTCGATATCGACTCGGATGGGACCATTGAAGTGATCCTTGCGAGTTGCTGTGACTGTGAACAACTTACCGCTGCCTGGACTGATAACGGGATTCGCTCCGGAGACCGCGATCGAAAAACCAGGTTCCGGCCTGCGGATAATCAGCTGGTATTTGTAATCGTCGCCATCGAAGCCACGTACATCCTTGACCCGTACGAGGTAGTCAGCATCTGCGGGAGCTGTAAAGACAAGCTGCGAGTCGCTTCCAAATTGCCGGCGACTGTCGTCATCGTTCTCATAATAGACCGGGAACACCGGCAGCCCGTTATCGGGTAGCACGGTACCGACCGGATAGGGCAGGACGATATAGCATGGTTGCCCCAGCGGGTGGGAGCGGGCGGTGGTATCAAAAAACGTGTGCCGTTTCCCCACGCCCGGGTAAAACACCGAATCGGAATCCGGTCCCCGCCGCTGCCGAAACAGCTTGGTCACTTCCCCGTTGATATAGACGAATTGATTGAGCAGCATTTCCTCGTAATTCTTCAGCCTGGCACCACTGTTATCCGATGGCAGCGGTCGAAACTCCACTTCCGAATCCCGCACGGCCCTAAGTAACAGGCGGCCAACCGGCTGACCGTCGGCATGCAGCACCTCGATCTTGCTATCCAGCGGCGACTTATCCCGCGCGGCCCTGGTCTCGATCACCCATTGATCTGCGGCGCTGGCAGAAAACCGGAACAGGTCCTGGTCGCTGCTGGCAGCACCATCCTCGGCCGGTCTGGCGATTGTCCCTTCCACAACCAGCGGTACTTCGATGCTGGTCGCCTGCCCCGCTTCATCGTTCGGCTCCTGCTCGGCCAGTCGAGGCAACTTGTCGATGGCGGGCTGCGGCCCATAGCTGACATCGCCCAACGATTCAAAAAACGTCGCGGCGGAATTCGCCTGCTCAACCGCCAGGCCGATCGGCAGCGACTCGCGTCTGCCATCCAGCGTGCCTGAATGCACAACCGCCGTGTCGTTCATGGCCAGTGCCGTGACCCAGTTCGTGCGCGCGGGAAGTTTTTCCTGCAGGACCATCGTGTCGGCATGCCAGACCTTGATAAGCGAATCCTCAGCTGAGCTGACAAGCCGCTGGCCATCTGGACTGTAGCAGAGCTGCAGAATCGCAGCCTGGTGAGCGTAAACCGAATAGATCAGTGGATTGGTCCCTTCCCGAGCATCCTTGCTGATCTGCCAGATACGAATCCTGTGGTCAACGCCACCTGCCGCCAACCGGCTACCATCCGGAGAAAAACTGAGGCAATACAATTCCTTCAGCGATTGACTGAGCGTTTCGAGTCGCTGACCCGATTGAATATCCCAGAGCTTGACCGTTCGATCATCACTGGCGGTGGCCACAATCTTCCCGTCGGGGTGAATTGCCACCGCATGTACCGGGCCGTTATGACCCTTGATCGTGTGCTTCGGCTGACCTGTTTCAAGGTCCCAGATCACAAGTAGCCGGTCGTAACCGGTGGTGGCCAGCAGGCGGCCGTCGCTGGAGATAGCAATCCCAAACACGGCATCTCGGTGCCCTCGCAATGTCTGCCGGGGCTGACCGCTGGCGACATCCCAGACTATGGCCTCACCGTAAACGCCAGTTTCTCCGCCACCGGTGATCAGTAGGTCACCTCTCGATGAGAAGATGACCGCATTCACCGTACCTGCCTCTGGCGTGAACTGGGACAGCAGCCTGCCATCGCCCAGCTGTTCGAGCGTGACTCCGCCATAGCGTGCCACGGCGATCAACGGTGCCTCCTGTTTTCCTTCGTCGAACGGTCTAATCGCCAGGCCGGTGATCGGTTGCCGGACCGCAGCGGTGGGAGCGATCCGGGGCGTCACCAGCTGGATTGGCGGTTCGGCGCCATCCGGACCTCGTGCACCCGCTTTAATCCAGGCCGCTATCAGGGCGACCTCTGCTTCGGTTGGCTGTTGACTGCCTTCCGGCGGCATCACCAGCTTTGTGGCTCCATTCATGACCCGTACCAAACGACTCAAGTCAGCTCGGCCGGGACTCAACACGGCACCCCGTTTGCCCCCTTTCATGAGTTCGGCAAACGACGAGAGGTCCAAACCGCCTTCACGATCGTCCGTGTTATGGCAGCCGACGCAATAGGTGCGCAGCAGCGGGACGATCTGCTCGGCATAGTCCAGCTGGGCTGCGCCGGCTGGCTTCTTGTCCTCGTCCTGGCCGCGGACACTGGTTGGCAGCAGCACGATCGCCAACAGGCAGGTGGTGATAGTCAGCAGGTGTCTCATGGGATTACGACATGCTAGTGATTGAAAAGGAACTCTCGACTCGTCAGCAGGCTCCAGTAAAGGTCCTCGATTGCCAGACGTCGCGGCTGGCCCTCGACCGGCTGAATAAACTCGCTCACCTGCCTGACTTCCTCTTCGCTGGGGTAGCGCGAGAGGACTTCAAGGAAAGCTTGCTCAATGAGCTGCTTGTCGTCCATCTCCGTTGCCAGCAGCTGGCTGATACGATTTTGCTCGGACTGCAACTTGGCATTCACTGTCGTGCCGTTATAGAGATGCAGGACCTGGGTCATGCTGGGCTCGGCACTTCGTTCGCATTCACAGGTGATGACCCTGTCAGGCCGTCCGAAGGTCGACAGGAAGTACGATTCGATGGAGCTATCGGGCAGTTGCAGTGCGCGAGTCCCCGCCGCCTGGTCCTTGAATTCAGTAGCAACGCCGGTGACCTGCGAAATTGCATCCAGCAGCACTTCGGCCTGCAAGCGGCGCGGGTAGTAGCGAGCATAAAAGCGGCCATCTTCAGCATTCCCTTCGCTGGCCAGGCTGGATCGCTGGTAGGTTGCCGAGCAGAGAATGGCCCGCATCAGTTCCTTGAGGTCAAAATCAACGTCGACCAGGTAAGCTGCCACAGCAGCCAACAGCTGTTCGTTGCTGGCCGGATTTGTGGTCCGCATATCATCAACTTTTTCGACCAGGCCGACACCAAAATAGTTTGCCCAGACGCGGTTGCTGATGGAGCGGCTGAAGTACCTGTTTTCCGGCGCGGTCAGCCAGTTCGCCAGGTGAATACGACGATCGAGTGGATCTTCGAATCCGATCGGCTCGGCATCGAGTGGCCGTGGCGGCTGGGGTAGCCCCGTGCTGGGCTGAATCAACTCACCCTGGGTATCCGAAAAGACAACCCGTGTCCCCTTGCCTCGCACACGCGAGAACATGTTAGCCATGCCGTAGTACTGGTCGTTGGTCCACTTCTCCAGTGGATGGTTATGGCACTTGGCACAGGTAATCGAGAGGCCCATAAAGGCCTGGGCCACCGTCTCCGACATATCTTCCGGCGACTGGTGCAGGGCATAAAAGTTGGCGGCACCGTTCTCGTTGGTATTTCCGCTGGCCGTCACCACCTGTCTGACAAGTTGATCCCAGGGCATGTTCTCCGCCACTCGCTGGCGGATCCAGCTGTAATATACCTTGACCGACTCGGCTCCCAGCGACGAGCCATTGACCAGCAGCAGGTCGGACCATTTGTAAGCCCAGTAGTCAACGAACTCGGGGCGTGCCAGCAAATCGTCCACCAGTCGCTGACGTTTGATGGCGGAGGGCCGATCGTCGTCGAGGAATTCTTTCAGCTCCGCCAC
>CAUZOB010000040.1:0-29816 GCA_963581185.1 Planctomycetota bacterium
GACTCGTCCAAATATCCGTGTTGTGCCAGCTGGCAAACACGTTTATCGTGTAGTCGCTGCCAGAGTGGATTCAATCCCGCCAAAGGCAGTGAGATCGACCGGTGGGGGGGCTTGTCCTGGCGTCTCGTGGATGGCACCGTCGTCCTACACGCTCGATTTCAGGAGACGTCAAGACGATTCAGTTTCATAGCCCTTGAAGGCACGGAGTAACATGCAGCTGGTTGCAAGAACCGGTTAGCACAATACCCGACAGACGGAACACTGATGATCGAAATTCGGCAGGTCGAGACCGGCGAATTGATCATGCGGATCGACGCCGATTCGCTGGCGGGCTATCGATTCGGCTCCAAGCAACTGGTTGGTGCCGATTTTTCTAACATGAACCTCCAGGGTACCGACTTTTTCAACGCCGACATCCGCCAGGCGGATTTTTCCGGCGCGCTGCTGCAGGGCGCGATTCTCAAGAATGCCAATTGCAAGCAAGCCAGCTTTACCGGTTGCGACCTGAAGAACGCTGACCTGACAGGGTCCTTCCTGGAGGGAGCCAGTCTGCGCGACGCGGACCTGAGTGATACTAGCCTGCGGTACGCCCACCTGACCGACGCCGATCTCAGCGGTGCCAACCTGAATGGAGCTGACCTGAGCCTGGCGGACCTGCGTGGCAACTTCAATGAAGCGACTCTTTCAAATGCGGACCTGCGTGGCGCCAACCTGACCGGTGCCAACCTGAATGGTGTCGACTTTAGCGGAGCCAACCTGCAGGACGCCAAGCTGATCGATGTCAGCATGGCACGTGTGAAGATGAGTAACACGATCGGTCCTCACGGCAAGCTGATCGACAGCCCGGTATCTGAAAGCACAGTAACCGCGGTCGAATCGGGACCGGCCTGGTGGCAATTCTGGCGACGCTAGGGCATGTCTGGCGTGCTCATGTTCGCAACAGCTGTGGCCAGATGGAATCACTCAGCAGGATTCCCTCACGAGTCAATTGCAACTGGCCCTGCGAAAAACTGACCAGCTCAAGCTCCTGGTAGTGGTCCAGCAGCGGCCCCATCAGTTGCTCAACAGAAAAACCTGTCTGCTGCTGAAACTGGCCACTCTCGACACCCTGCATCCGTCGCAAGCCAAACACAAGGCGTTCCCGAGCGGCGTCTTCAGCAGACAACCGCTCGCTCTCCATCACCGGTGACTCGCCCGACTGCACTCGCTTGAGGTAAGTAAAGACACTGCGGTGGTTGGTCTCCCTGCGACCATCAAGGAACCGAGAGGCGCCAGGCCCAAAGGCCAGATAGCTGCTGCCGTCCCAGTACGTCTGGTTATGGCGACAGCGAGCATCTGGCCTGGCAAAGCTGGAGACCTCGTAGTGCTCCCATCCGCCACTCCCCAGCTCGTCGATCGCCAGCACGTACATTTGCCGCTGCAGTTCACTATCCAGTTCCTGCAGCTCACCGTTGCGGACACTGGCCAGCAGCGGGGTGCCCTGTTCAACGGTCAAACCATAGCTGGAGAGATGTCCCGGCTGGCCTCTGGTCGCCTCCTTCAGATCGGCGTGCCAATCCTCCAGCGATTCGCCAGGGACTGAAAAAATCAGGTCGATCGAGAGGTCCAGGCCAGCGTCCTGAACGAGTTGCATCGCTCGACGTGCCAGCACAGCATCATGATCGCGTTCCAGCAGCTTGAGCTTGTCAGCCTGGAAAGACTGCACCCCCAGGCTGACCCGCGTGACTCCCAGGCTGACGAGCTGTTCCACGAGTTCCGGCTGCAGGTCAACCGGGTTCGCTTCGACCGTGAATTCAGATCCGGCCTGCAGCGGCAGGTGAACACGCAGTGACTCGACCAGCCGCGTCAGCCAGTCGATTGGCAGATGGGTCGGTGTACCGCCACCGATGTAAAGCGTATCGAGCGGGCAGGGCTGATCCAGCCCGGACAACTCCAGCTGGATCGCAGCCAACATCGACTCGGCCAGGTCATCACGGCCGGCGATCACCGTAAAGTTGCAATAGCCGCAGTGGTGCCGGCAGAAAGGGACATGGACGTATGCTGAGCGAGGCGCGTCAGGGCTGGTGGTGTTCGTGTCGCTCATGGAACGGGCTATCGATTCGAGGACGCTGTGCGGGAATTGAACTCTCTGTCTCACCGCGACGATCGCAGAGTCGACGCGAAAGATCGATCCTCTCTGTCCTCCGCAGCTAAAAAGTGGAACTCCCGGACACCCCTGCTTAGAGCCAGAGGTGCAGTCGGCCGTCGAGTAATCCCGGCAAGGCACGCTCGACATCCCGCCGGATCGATCTTTCGTGATAGCGTGTGCTGAAGTGGCCGGCAATCAGGCACTCATTCTCAAAGCGGTCCTGCCTTTCAACGTAATCACTCAGGTGCATGTGACCATGCTTGCGTATCTTCTCCTTGCTGTGGTCCGCCGCCACAAAGGTCATCTCACTAATCAGGATCGGCACCTGGTAAAAGATTGGCGTCTCATCCAGTGCCTGGGCGGTCGTATCACCGAGATAGCCGAGCAGAGGAGTGCGGGTATGCTCCGAGACTTCGACTCCCGAGTAGCGCAGGTCGCGAATCTCATGTCCACTCAGGTCGGTATATTCGCTCTTTAGCTTGGTGCGGCACTCCCAGACACAGAATCCCACGGAGGGGACGGTGTGAAATGTGGGAGTCACGGTGACCAGCAGTTCTCGTGAGAGTCGAATTTCGTCGCCTGGCTCGACCGCGACCAGCTCACAGGGAAGTCGGCTGCGGTCCAGTCGGCTAAAGCTGCGCAGCAACTGGTGGATCAGGTCGATCGAGTGAGTGGGGGCGTAGATCACGGGTGGTTCCATCTTCATCATCCGTCGCCGGGCCACGTAGACCGGCAGTGCCGCCACGTGATCCAGGTGGGTATGGCTGATGAACCAGTTGGGTGTCCCCATGAAACTCCATGGCTGAGCACCCAGGTCCAGGCCGATCTTGAGTTCCGGGATCCGCCAGTAGGTCTGGACTGCCGCCCGGGAATAACCCTCGATGGTCAGGTTGCGATGAGTCAGTTGTTTGACCGGGAGGTTTTCGACCATGGCAGCTGAACTCAGGCAGGCTTTCTGTTTTCACCCTCAATTGGCAAGGGTGCTGTGCTACTGGCATCGACCAGACAGCGATTCGGGCGCGTCGTTTCAGACGGCTCTATCCGTCCATTCGTCCAGTTGTTGCAGCGCGTCCGGATAGGAAATCCTGACACGCGGGATGATCTTGCTCAAGCGGTCTTCCTGCTCATATCGCCAGCCAGGGTTCTGCTGAAAGGCAACTTCATCCTCCAGCGCGGTTAGCCAGCTAGGAACATCCAGTCCAGCACCGCTTGGTTGTTGCATCAAACGACCCGCTTCCTGCTCCAGCAATTCGAAGCGCGGCGCCGGGCCACCCTGTTCCGCTTCTCGCATGGCAGGCGCCACCAGCGCCCTGAGCTGGTCAATTAGCATCGGCCGAATGAAGCGTTCACCCAGCCGATCGGCGACCGTCTGCATTCGCATCGCATATTGCTGCTGGATTCCTGACAACTGCTTGGCGTACTGTTCCGCCTCGTCATCGATACGATCTGCCAGGCCCTCACGCCACAAGCGAGCGGCTTCTTCCAGGCCCGATTGCACGAGCACCTTGTGCGCCAGGGTCACCGGACGCAGGTTCCAGCAGATGCGGTCATAGCGATTTCGCAAACGGAGGAAATCGAGCAGCGTGTACAGCAGCTCGCCGTGATCGCTCTGTGTGGTGGTACTGTTATAGTCGCGGTACTCGTGATAATTCTCCACGATCGCCTCGAGCACCATCCAGAGATGATGGACCGCTTCGTCCCTGCTGATCTCCTTATCCAGCTCCGCGATCAAGCGAATCGAATCATCCCCTTCCTGCTGCAGCCGATCGAGCCAGTCACCGACACCCTGCAGCAGGATGCCGTGGATGTTCCCCATCGCGAGAAAGTGCTGCGTGAACAACTCATCGCCATATCGGCTGATAAAACTGACCAGCTGCTGCCAGACCTTCTTGTCGGCGACACGTTCCAGCACACTCAGTCGGAGTGTCTGGCTATGGGCCAGCCAGCTGACCAGCAGGCCCTCGGTCAATCGCTCCAGGATGGTAACCAGCAGGGGCGGCTCATCGTCCTCTGCTTCAGCCGGCTGCTCCCACTCATCGGAGGACCTGACCAGGCTCTCTACAATCGCCTGGAAGCCGATCGTGAACAATTCATCAAACTCGGTAACAGCACCCGGGCCGACCGGGTGCTGTCGCTCCAGCGTCCGCGCCATCTCCAGCAGCTGGCAGGTTTCCAGCAGCAAGCCGAGTCGGGGGAGGGCAGCCAGCAGATCAATAATGCTGCGCTGCAGGATCCTGCTGGCGACGATCTGGGTCGGATCACCACCCTTGGAAAGGGGTACATAAAGTAGCGGCTGGCCAGCGATCTCATCCATCCAGCGATCCCAGTGAGCACGAACTGTCTCTGCTTCACCTCTTAAAATGGCTGCAAACACCGGAATCGCTTCGGAATGCCCTGACTGCAGCGAAGGCTCGACCGGCGCGTCCGTGATCTGCAGGCTGGCAATGGCAGCTCGCAGCAGCCGCTCGGTATCCGCCACCTCGATCAGCGAGGCGATGATCCGCTCCAGCAGGGTCTCGTGGATCACTCGTTGTCGATCGTATTCCAGCATCGAGGGCTGGTCTCCCAGCGGCTCACGAATACGGTGGACGCGGACAACCTGCATCAACTCATCCAGGCCCACACGGGTCCGTTCGAGATGCCGCAGCCAGCCTGCCAGCGTCTGGCTGAAACCCAGTTCAGCATCCGCATCGCGGGGACTGGTCCGTAACAGGTCGACCGCCTGGCTGAGAGCCGCGATTCGCCGCAGATCGGCCAGGCACTCGTGGAATGCCAGTCGTTCTTCGATCTGCCGAGCAGCCAGCACCAGCTCCTCATGATTCGAACCATACTCGAACAATTCGCTGTCGACACCATCGTTGGTTGTATCCTGGTACGTCACATGTTCATAAGCGGCACTGAAGAGGGCATCATCCGGATCCAGCTCATCGTCATCCAGCATGTCCGCTTCATCCTGCCGATCCTGCGGTGTGCTGTCGGTAGCAAGTTGGAAGTAGGGGACATCCCAGTAAACACTGGCATTCGCTTCCAGGTAGTCATTGAACTTGCGAATCAGCTTCCAGCGGTCAGCTGGCAGCTGGCCATTCTCAGTCAGGTCATCGCTGACCACGATCAGCAGCCAGCGGCGGCAGAGCGAGTACCAGCTGCTGTCACTCTGTTCCAGACCAATCCGCTGTGACTCGCCCAGCCAGTGGATAAGCAGTGCCATCGAGGCGATCATGTCCGATCGATCCAGCAGGGCTTCGACCACCAGCGAGTAGGCACGGGGCGAATCAAAGATCTCGGCATGGGGTGTCCAGAAGCGAATATCGCCACTGCTGGCTCCACCCTTGTGCCAGAGGTTGAGTGCCTCGGCCACATGCCGGGCAGCCCGATAGGTCTCCAGCGGATCCGCCGCTCGGACTCCGGACACCTCGTGTGCCGCAAATTGTCGCCACCAGTTCGCCGTGGCATGGAACTGTTGATCAATTCGCTGCGAGATGGCCGCGCCGTCACTGGCAGCTGCCTCTCGCCAGATTTCCGAATAGAGCGTGAAGATGCTGTCCATCAGCGAGACCAGCTCATCTGCGCGCTGATCGTGCACGGTGTTTTCAATGGCCGGGAAGAGGCTGAAGTTGGCATCGAAGCCGAGGATATTCCAGGGATCAATAAAGGCACCACAGCCGATGGCGCGATGCACAAGGTCCATGACCTGTGAGGACAGCTCCTCGGCCCTGTCCAGGTCACCGCGGCGGAGTGCATTTCTCGACTCGCTCAAACGGCAGACTATCTGGCATCGCATACGGGCCGCGGCAACGGGAATCACGTTCGCGTGGCGAATTGCCGGCTGGGAATGTCCCATCTGGGCAAAGGCATGCGAGAGGTGAACATGTTCCAGCTGGGTAGCACGGTAGCGAGTCAGGTGGCCGTTGAGGTGCTGGCGGGCGCCGCCAAAGGGCTGCAGCCGGGCTGCCGATTCCTCCTGGAGTCGCCGCTTGTGATCGCCCTGAACTTGTTCCAGCAGCTGTTCATAGAAGGCGTCCCGGTACCCAGCGATGCGGGGCATCAGGGTCGCCAGGGTGACCGATGAATCGTGCGTGTCGGGGCCGTTGCCGCAAATACCGGATGCCATCAGGATCGTGCCAGCCAGTACGGCGGCCGCCTCCATGTGAACCTGCCCGGCCGGGATCGAATGGTCTGCTTCCAGGCGGGCCATCAGCGCATCCAGCGTAACTTGCTGAATCACAAACCGCCGATAGAAACCGTGGTTGTCAATCTCGTGAAGATCCCACTGGCCAAAATGATGGTTGGGTCGCTTGTTGACCGGGTGGTCAAAATCATAGGCCCGTGGATCGAGGGCAATTTCGTCGAGGCAGTCGGGATCAAAGAACGCCTGCCGCAGGACGACCGGATCGGTGTTCCAGAGCAACTCGATCGTCTCTTCCAAAACCGACTGGTAACGACCCGCCGCCACTCCAACTCCCTTCACATACAGCGGAATTGGACAAAACCACTCATGCGGATAGGGTTCAATCTTCTGAGATTCCAGGGCCGCGATCGGTCGATAGCCGATGTAGTCATTCAAGCGAGCGATGATGGCATCGACCGCCTCGTCATGGGCCTGCCAGGGAGCCCCCTGTTGCAAGACGACCTCGAAAACCCGCGCCAGGAAAAATGAATTGAAGAGGGTCCTCTCGTCCTGGTGGAACAACAGGTCCCGGTGAAAGACCAGGTACTGCGGTACCACCCGCTGCATGGCCAGGTCCAGTACGGTGCGAGCCTGGGCGGTGTCCTGGAAGGCCGGATTGCCTTGCTGGAGCTGGTTGAGTTCGGTACCCAGTCCCTCGGCCAGTTGTTGCCAGGGGGATGAAGAGGAGCTGGTTATATCGAGGCAGCGATAAAGTTGATCGAGGTTGGAGAGCAGCTGGGGGTCGCCGCTACCTGACGAGAAATTGAGATAACCGAGCACCTGTTCGACTGCCGAGCGGCTGTCGAATATGATCCCCGGTTGATTCATAATCCCCCCCAGTTAACCGTCATGATCCTCGCAGAATTCGCCTCACATCCCTCGATGCAGCACGGTATTCGTGCCTTGAGCAGACTTGCTCATGGTAGAAGCAGTTTTACAGATGGTCTAGGAGGCAGTAGGGCATTCACGCCGAGAGGCAGCCGTTGCCGATAATATAAGATAGCTAGGGCGCCCAAAAAATGGCTCAAACAAGCCGTTTTGTCCTGCCAGCGAACAATGTGAGGGTCAGGATTGAGACGGTCCTGCGGTCCATACGGATTGTGTCAGCGTCGACGACCCGTTTTCCGACTGGATTTTCCTCCCGACTCCGATAATATTTGGAGTAGGCCTTAACGGCCGGTACCCGAATAAATCAGACTCACCTCGAACAGGGTTCTGCACCATGCGGCTCTTGCCTTCAATTATCGCCAGTTGCGTCCTGCTGCTATTCACCAGCCAGCCAGCCATGTCGCAGATCAGCCAGAGTGGTCTGATGTCCGAGTCCCTCGTCCAGCGGATGGGGCTGCAGCGACAATGGTATCTGCAGGTGCCGATGAACCCCTTCGCCGAGCGACTGCGGGACATCGACATGCATGTCAGCAACACCGAGGCGAACTGGGAATATGAAGTCCAGCTGGGGACCAAGAGCTGGATCTATTCCGAATTTGATCTCGATAGCTACGGCCGCCCGCAAGGCAAGGACGCGGCCGAAAGACTTGCCAATCAAAAGCAGCTGAAACTGCAGCGCGAGATGAAGGACGCCACGCTGATTCCCCGCCCAACCCCCGTGATCCGGCTGGCAACGATTTCCGACCAGGGCGAGGTTGCCCTGATTGACGCCGAGTCGGGCAAGATAGTGTGGCGCCTTTCACTTGGTAAACGTGACGAGGTCTCGCTCGGTGTAACTGTCAACGACCTCTACACGGCCGCCATTGTCGGCCTGAATGTCTACCTGATGGACAACGCCCAGGGTGAAATTGTTTGGCAGCGCAAACTCAAGTCAATCCCCGGAGCCGGTCCCGCACTGGCAGATGACGTACTCTTCGTACCGTTTATCACCAGCCGCCTGAAGTCGTTCTATATCCACAACAAGGACGAGTTTCCAGGAATGTACCCATCGCCAGGTCGGGTGATGATCAAGCCGACCGTCGGTTCCACCACGGTTGCTTGGGCAACTGATAAGGGTCGAGTCCACGTTGGCGCGGTCAACCAGGCCAAGATGCGATACCGCCTGCAGGCGCAGGGGAACATTGTCTCGCGAATCTCTTACCTGCCACCTGACCGTTATGTCGCCACCTCGCTGGACGGTTTTGTCTATTGCTTCCACGAACTCTCCGGCGAAGTGCTCTGGCGATTTCCGACCGGCCAGTCGATCCTCCAGTCAGCTGTCCTGGTTGATGGACTGACCTACGTGATTACCAATGAACACCACCTCTATGCAATCGATTCAGAAACCGGGCGGGGCAAGTGGTTCGTACAGGGCGTCGGCCAGTTTGTCTCGATCAGTGACTCCCGCATCTATTGCCTCGATCCACTGAACCGAATCGTAGTCTTCGACTCACATACAGGCGGGCGGATCCTGACTGTCGACGCTCAACCGATCGACCTGATCCTGCACAACAGCAAGACCGACCGGATTATCATCGGAACTCGCTCCGGCATGCTGCAGTGCCTGCGTGAACCGCTGGCCACATACCCCCTGATCCACGCTGGTGTTTCCGAGCGGATCATTCGCGGAGTACCGGAAGAAGAGGATGCCGACGCTCCGGCAGCCGGCAACCAACCCCCTGCTGCTGTCGGCCCTGGCCCCAACCCCTTTGGTAAGCCGATGGCACCGGCCGGTGGCGGACCCAATCCATTTGGACCGGGTGCCCGGCCAGCTCCGGTAAATCCAGGTGCACCAGCTGCCAATCCGTTTGGCTCTGGTGGCGGCAAGCAGCCTGCGCCCAAGGATCCTTTCGGCGGCAAAGACCCCTTCGGAGCGGGTGCTGGTGGAGCGGCCAATAATGCCAAGCCGGCAGTCAAGGATCCCTTCGGCGGCAAAGATCCTTTCAAGAACTAGCAGGCTGGCAGCGATCAGCTGTGGCGGACTGGCACGCTTTTCCGCTGCACTCCCTTGACCGCCTGACTTGTTCGGCTTACACCATGGGCGGAATTCGCTCGCCCCTGGCAGGGCTGTTGCCTGACCTGACGCTGGATCGAGCGGTTCCTGGATGATCCGTCTCAAGCACCGTTACAGGTTTCCGCTCTATGAACTCACCAGCTATTCGCCGGGCCCTGATCAGTGTAAGTGACAAGCATGGATTGACCGAACTGGCCCAGGGCCTTGTCGCTGCTGGCGTGGAAATATTCAGCACCGGGGGCACCCGTCGGCACCTCGAAGAGGCAGGGCTGCAGGTCCAGGATGTCGCCGACTATACCGGCTTTCCTGAAATGATGGACGGTCGAGTCAAGACGCTGCACCCGCGGATCTTCGCCGGCATCCTCTGTCGCCATGACCGTGAGGATGACATGCAGGCTCTTTCAGATCACTCGATTCATAGCTTTGAACTTGTGATCGTGAACCTCTATCCATTTGAATCTACGATTGCCAAGCCGGATGTGACGCCGGCCGAAGCGATCGAACAGATCGATATTGGTGGTCCCAGCCTGGTTCGCGCCGCTGCCAAGAATCACGCTTTCAGCACCATCGTGACAGGACCCCAGCAGTACGGTGATGTGCTGGAAGAACTTGCCCGGGACGGGGCCACTTCACTGCCAACCCGCCAGCGCTTGGCCGGCGAAGCATTTGAAATGACCGCCCGTTATGATCGCGCCATCGCCGACTATTTCAGTTCCCAGTCAGAAGAAGAATTTCCGGCCACAATCAGCATCCCGCTGCAGCGAACCAGCACCCTGCGGTACGGCGAAAATCCGCACCAGCAGGCCGCGCTCTACAGGCGACTGGATCGGTCCAGCGACGGATTGATGTCCGCCCAACAACTTAACGGCAAGGAACTCTCCTACAACAACCTGCTGGATCTCGACAGCGCGCTGACAATCGCCCGCTCCTTCCAGGACCCTGCGGTCAGTGTCATCAAGCATAACAACCCCTGCGGGGCAGCCGAGTCAGAATCACTCGCTGAAGCCGCACAGCGGGCCATGGATGGCGACCCTACCAGCGCCTTCGGGTCCATTCTCGGACTCAACCGCAATCTCGACCAGGCAACCGCCGAAGTGATTACGCAGCCGGGGCTGTTTATCGAAGCGATTGTGGCCCCCGCCTTCGACGATGCCGCCCTGGAAATGCTGACAACCATTCCCAAGTGGAAGAATAATGTCCGCCTGATGCAGGTTGGCGAGTTGCCACCGCCGCAGATCGCCTCGCAACCACGGCATATCGACGGCGGCTTGCTGCTGCAGACGGCCGATGTCCTGCCGGATCAACCGGACCAGTGGCAGGTGGTAACCGAAGCCCAGCCGGACGAGGAACAACTCAGGGAATTACGTTTTGCCTGGCACATCGTGCGGCATATCAAGTCCAATGCAATTGCCCTCTGCCTTAACCGGTCGCTGGTTGGCGCTGGGGCAGGCCAGATGAGTCGCGTCGACAGCGTGCAGATTTCAATTCGCAAAGCCGGGGATCGAGCCCAGGGATCGGTGCTCTCCTCCGATGCGTTTTTCCCCTTCCCCGATTCGATTCACCAGGCAGCAGATGCTGGCGTCGTGGCCGTCATCCAACCCGGTGGCTCGCGGCGCGATGACGAAGTGACCGCAGCCTGTAATGAACGAGGACTGGTGATGTTGATGACAGGCCAACGCCACTTCAAACACTAACTGCCTGGCCGCGAACTCGCCGCAACTGAAAACGCCGTCGGGTACTGGCAGGTCAACAGGATTCTTGCCACAAACAAGGAAAGTCAGTTGGTGCGGCGTTACCCCCAACAGGGAATAAGGAATCGATGATGTCCAATTCAGCCACAGTGCTGGAAAGGATTGTGCAAAGCAAGCTGGGTGAGATCGAGCGGGCACGACAGCAACAGCCACTCGAGGCACTTCGTGACCAGCTTGCCGACGCGCCCCCGGTGCGTGACTTCTGCGCTGCCCTCGCTGCTGATGGTCCCATCAAGTTGATTGCGGAAGTGAAGAAAGCAAGTCCCTCGGCAGGCGTAATTCGCGAGGACTTTGACCACCGGGCAATCGCCGACTGTTATCAGCAGCACGGCGCAGCCTGTATCAGCGTGCTCACAGATCGTGAGTTTTTCCAGGGAGAGCTGCAGTTTCTCGACGACATTCGCCAGCATGTTGAGCGGCCCCTGCTGAGGAAAGACTTCATCCTCGACGAGTACCAATTGCTGGAAGCACGACTGGCCGGTGCCGATGCAGTCTTGCTGATTGCCGAATGCCTCGATGTTCGCCAGCTCGTGCTTTTGCAACAGCAAGCAGCGGAACTGCAGATGGCAGCACTGGTAGAGTTCTATCGGCCCGAGAATGCCAGCCGCGTGGTCGAATCGGGAGCGACTCTTGTGGGCGTCAATAACCGTGACCTGCGCGACTTTACGACCGATCTGGACCACACCATTCGGATGCGTGACGTGATTCCAGCGTCCTGCCTGCTGGTCGGGGAGAGCGGTATTCATGGCCGCCAGGATCTGGAACGGCTGGAAGCCGCCGGGGTGGACGCGGTCCTTGTCGGTCAGCACCTGATGGAAGCTGACGATATCGGCCAGGCAGTCGATTCGCTACTGGGCAAACCAACGGGCTAAACCGTTCACCCGCCCTCACACCTGCTCTGCGCTCTCGGCGTCTCTGCGGTTCGCGGCGGACCGAGAGGGCGCGATGGTTCTATCACTGCAGGAACCCGATGGTTATTCGCCGCAGGCGAAAACCGCGAGGCTGATCCAATCTCTGTCCCCTTGGGGGCACGCGGGGCTGATTTATACCCGCGCCGCGGTCGGACAGGCGAAATAGGTAAACCTGGCATCAGGGCGCAGTCAGTTTCGCTCCATAACGGACTCTCTCGAGCCGATAAAAACAGTTCCCACTGCACCTGCTTCTTCCACTCTGCTAATCCATCAATCGTGCCCGCGGCCGCACCAACGAAAACTGCATCATGGCGAACCGACACTCGTATGACTGCCGCATCCGTATGACGTTGTTGGTCAGCTGTCTGGTCCTGACCGGCCTGGCAACTGGTTGCGGCACAACCAAGACCACGACTGCCACCCAGCATTTGCTGATGTCCAACGCCCTGGACACATCGATTGCCAGCATGGACTTTGGCACGCTGGCCGGCAAGAAGGTCTACCTTGACACTCAGTACGTGCAGGAGGTGAAGGGCTTTGGCTTCGTCAATTCCCACTACATCATCAGCTCCTTGCGGCAGCAGCTGGTAAGTTCCGGCTGTCGCCTCCAGGACAGTGCCGCCGATGCCGAGGTGATCGTGGAAGCTCGCGTCGGGACGCTTGGTGTTGATAATCACGACGTGGTTTACGGCATTCCATCCACCTCGGTGCTCAGCTCTGCAGCTGCCTTGATGACCAGCTCGCCGGCCCTACCTGCCATCCCGGAAATATCGTTTGCCAAACGGGTCGACAGCAGCGGCATCGCCAAGCTGGCAGTATTTGCTTACCGGCGCGAGGATCGCCAGGGGCTCTGGCAATCCGGCACACAGCTGGCCCGCAGCACCTCCTCGGACTTCTGGATACTTGGTGCAGGACCTTTCCAGTGGGGAACGATTCATGACGGAACCCGCTTCGCCGGCAAACCAATTGATCTTCCCTTGATCGGATCGGATCAGGCACAATTGACCAGCGTGCAAGCAGCGGCGATGGAAAGCTACCAGCAGCCGGCCAATTATCTTAAGCCAGAGAGTACGGTCATCCCGGCTGCCTTCGAGCATAAACTCGACCTGCAACCGCTAAGTCCGATTGAACCACCTGCCGCGGCAGAACCTTGACCCAGCACGGCAAAGGCTGTGTGAGCTGGAAGGAAACAGCAGCCAGTGATCCCAGCCGATCGACAATCGCCGCGATTCCTGGTGACTCGCTTGAGTGCCATCGGCGACTGCATTCTCACCATGCCGGTTGCTGCCGCCCTCAAGCGGCACTTCCCCGACTGTTATATCGGCTGGGTTGTACAGGGAGCGGGCGCAAGCCTGCTGGCCGGACACCAGGACATTGACGAGTTGATTCGAGTTCCCCGTGGCTGGCTCAAGTCCCCCGCTTCGATCTGGCATATCCGCCAGCAGTTGCGCGCAGGTCGTTACGATTACGTGATCGATCCACAGAGCCTGACCAAGAGTGCCATGGCTGGCTGGCTGAGTGGCGCCCGGCGGCGAATTGGTTTTGCCAAGCCGCAGGGCCGCGAGCTGGCGCCCTTGCTGAACAATCAACAGATCTCTCGAACCGCCGATCATGTGGTCGATGCCTACCTGCAGTTACTGCGGCCGCTCGGAATTGAACAGCCTCGCGTGGAGTTTCATCTGCCCAGGTTTGAGCCGGCCAGCAAGGCAATCGACAACTGGCTGGCCGAGCAACAGCTGGGCAGCAGATTTGTTGTCATGAATCCTGGCGCCGGCTGGAACTCGAAGATCTGGCCAGCCGCACGCTACGGCCAGCTGGCCGCTGAGATCGGCAGGACGTTCGGCCTGCCCACAGTTGTCGTCTGGGCGGGTGGTCGTGAATTGGACTGGAGCAACGAGATCGTCAGTCTCTCGGACCAGCATGCCCAGACAGCCTGTTCCACATCGCTACCGGAGTTAACTGCATTGCTGCGCCGGGCCTCGCTGTTTGTTGGTTCGGACACCGGCCCGCTGCACCTGGCAGCCGCCGTCGGTACGACCTGTGTCAGCATGTATGGCCCAACGCGGCCCGCCGATTGTGGACCCTATGGTTCCCAGCACATGGCCTTGCAGGCATATTACCAACACGGTAATGCCCGCCAGCGCCGCAGTGCGAGCAATGACGCTATGTGTGCTATTCCTGTCAAACAGGTGTTCGAAGCGGTAAGAGACGTGCTGGCACGATCCAGCCAGGCGGCTGCCTGATCAGCTCTGCTGGCTGGCAGAAATGAATTTTTCAACCTGCCAGGAACGGGCCCAGGGGCGACTTTGACCATGTTGAGTCCGTGCGATTACCAGTTACTGGATTTTGGCAACGGTCGCAAGCTTGAGCAGTATGGCCCTCTGCTCATCGACCGTCCTGCCACCTCCGCCGACCATCATTCGCTGCAGCACCCGCAGCGCTGGAGCCAGGCCGACCTGCGATTTGAGCGTCAGCAGGAGCAACAGGGGCGCTGGTCCAGTCCAGCCGGATCCCACGACATCGACAAGCCCTGGTTAATGCCCCACGGTGAACTGCAATTTGAGTTACGACTCACGCCGGTCGGTCAGATCGGCATCTTTCCTGAGCAGGCTCGCAACTGGGACTGGCTTCAGCAGGTCCTGCCGCGTGCCAGTCGTCCACTCAGTGTGCTCAACCTGTTCGCCTACACCGGCGGCAGCACACTTGCTGCTGCCCAGGCTGGAGCGGAAGTCGTGCATGTCGATGCTGCTGCCAACGTAGTCAAGTGGGCCAGGAAAAACGCCGCTCTCTCCAACATGGCGGACTATCCAATTCGCTGGATTACCGAGGACGCGCGACTCTTCGTGGCCCGCGAATTGAAACGTGGCAACCAGTACGACGCGGTGATTCTCGATCCGCCGTCCTACGGTCATGGTCCGCGTAGCCAGGCCTGGAAAATCCAGCATCACCTGCCCGCCTTGCTACAACAGTGCGCCGAGCTGACCAATGGCCGCCGTGCAGCCGTGCTGGTTTCCTGTCATACTTCGTCGATCGCCCCTGCCGAGCTGGAGGCACTGGTTGCCGAAAGTTTCATTGGCCACTGCCAAGGGGGGGTGGAGTCAGAGCCGCTGGCAATCCAGACCGACGATGGTCGTTCCCTGCCCAGTGGGATCGCCTGTCGCTGGCCCGCCAGATCGTGAGTAGCCGACCATGAGCGGTATCATACGCAGCTTTCAGAATGCCAGGGTCAAAGCGGCGAGCCGCTTGCGACAGAGTCGGCAACGTCACAAGCAGGGTCGATTTCTGATCGATGGCTGCCGTGAGATCTCCCAGGCGATGGCCGCTGACTGGCCACTGGATGAAGTTTTCGTCTGCCATGAAGTGCTCGACCAGCAAGGCGCAGAGGAGCTACTCGAGCTGGTTCGGCAGGCCGGCGTATCGATCCTCGAGGTAACCAGCGCGATCATGAAGAAGCTGGCATTTGGCAGCCGATTGGAGGGGCTGGTGGCAATCGCTCGACAACAGCCGCTGCTCGAGCTGTCAGAGTTAAAGCTGGCAGACTCCTGCCTGCTGGCGGTGCTGGAGGCTGTTGAAAAGCCGGGCAATCTCGGTGCCATCCTGCGGGCCGCCGATGGAGCCGGGCTGGATGCTGTCATCCTGGCGGACCAACGCAGTGATCCCTTCAGCCCCAATGCGATTCGAGCCAGTACCGGTGTTGTCTTTTCCATGCCTCTCTATACCGCCTCCTCGCTGGCAACCCGTGAATGGCTCGCTCAACAGGGCTGCCAGCTGCTGGCCAGCCGGGTCGACGCAGTCAACGATTATCGTCAGGTCAACTGGACCGGCAAGATCGCCGTGGTGCTGGGTGAGGAAGCAGCCGGGCTGTCTGACTGCTGGAGCGGCAGCCAGGTCCAGGACCTGAGAATTCCAATGCGAGGTCAGGCCGACAGCCTGAACGTGGCCAGTTCGGCAGCCATCCTGTTCTACGAGGCCCGCCGTCAGCAGGCAGACTAGGTTGGAAATGCTGGGGCTGCAGCCCCGCGTCCCTGACAGTCGGCTAGATCGACATCCGCGCGGCGGCCAGCGTGTTGAACATCAGCATCGCCACAGTCAGTGGCCCGACACCACCTGGCACCGGCGTGATTGCCCCAGCAACTTCTGCCACGGCATCAAAATCAACGTCCCCGACAAGACCGTCGTCAGTGCGATTGATGCCGACATCGATAACAGTCGCTCCAGGTTGGACCATCTCGGCTGTGATCATCGCCGGGCGACCGATAGCGGCCACCAGGACATCTGCTGAGCGAGTAACCGTGGCCAGGTTGGCTGTCTGGCTATGGCAGAGAGTAACGGTGGCGTTGGCAAAAGCAGGACCGCAGGTTGAATCCCGACTGGCCAGCATCATCGCCAGCGGCTTGCCAACGATCTCACTACGTCCCACGATCACGACCTGTTTGCCGGCCACCGGAAGCTGGCAACGACTCAGCAGCTGCTGGATGCCATGTGGCGTGCAGGGCAGGAAACGTGGCCGACCCTGGGAGATGCGGCCGACGTTTTCAGGATGAAAGGCGTCCACATCCTTGAGCGGATGAATCGCATCCAGCACGCGGGTGCCATCAAGGCCCGCAGGTAGAGGCAGCTGGACCAGGATGCCATGAACAGCGGGGTCCTTGTTCAGTTGACTCACCAGCGCGAGCAGGTCATCTTCGCTGGTTTCGGCCGGGAGGCGATGCAACTGGCTCTCAATACCGACTCGCTGACACGCCTTCCGCTTGTGCCGCACGTAAACGTCACTGGCTGGATCCTCACCCACCAGTACGGCGGCCAGGCAGGGCACCAGGCCGTTGTGCTGGATCAGGCCTGCAATCTCCTCACCCAATTCCGCCTGGATTTCTGCGGCGATAGATTTTCCGTCGAGAATTCGAGCTGCCACGACTGACCATACTCCCCTGCGGACTGGTTCCTCCGGCGGCCTGCATTTTAGCCAACCACTGTCGTGTCGGAAGCCCCTCGGGCAGCCCTGCAGTTTGAACCGGCATGCCTCCTTCTAGCCTCTGGACGGGATCGCGTATACTGGATCCTGGCTGCGGACGACACGCAGCCAGGCAGACACCACACACCCAGCATACGTAGCGGAATTCATGGCAGACAATCAGCAAGACGATCGTGTCAGTGCGGTCGAGGTATTCAAGCATGAAAGCCAGTACCTGGCTGGCGATATCTCCAGCGAGCTGGTCGACGAGAATGACTTCTTTGGCAAAGGCAGCGTGCAGCTGCTTAAGCACCACGGCACCTACCAGCAAGATCATCGCGACCAGCGTGCCCGCGGAGAGGATGGCAAGTCGCAGAGAAACTATATCTTCATGGTCCGCAGCAGGATCCCCGCTGGCATCCTGACCAGCGATCAGCTGCTGGCCGAGATCGACCTCTGTGACGAGATCGGCAATTCAACTCTGCGAATCACATCCCGCCAGGGACTGCAACTGCACGGCGTGCTCAAGTCCGACTTGAAACAGACGATCCACAGGATCCAGCAGTCTGGCCTCACCAGCCTGGGAGCCTGCGGCGATATTTGCCGGAACGTGATGTGCTGCCCCTCGCCGGTCGGCGACCCACTGCATGACCAGGTCCAGCAACTGGCCCAGCAGCTGGCGGACCACTTCGCGCCTCGTTCGAGTGCATTCCGGGATATCTGGCTGACCGATACCAGCAATGGTGAGAAACAGCAGGTCTCCGGAACTGCCTCCGCGTCCGGCGCCACGGGCGATCAGGTCGAGCCGATTTACGGGCGGCAATACCTGCCACGAAAGTTCAAGATTGGGGTCACGCTGCCTGACGACAACTGCATCGACGTCTACACACACGATGTCGGATTGATCGCAGTCGTCGAGGAGGGCCAGATCGTCGGATACAACCTGCTGGTTGGCGGTGGCCAGGGCCTCACTCCCTCGGCCAAGAAGACCTTTGCTGCACTCGGTCAAAAGCTGGCCTACCTCAGCCCCGACCAGGTCATCGACGTGGTGACTGCAATCGTGGAAGTACAACGAGATCATGGCAATCGCGACGATCGCAAGGTTGCCAGGCTGAAGTACCTGGTTCACAACTGGGGACTGGATCGCTTCCGGGCGACGGTCGAGCAGTACTACGGTGCCCCGCTGGCAGACCCGCATGCAACCGACGTGTCCGACTTTGATGATCACATGGGCTGGCAGCAACAGGCTGATGGCAACTGGTTCTACGGCCTGAATATTGAGAATGGCCGTATTAAGGACACAGACCAGGTGCAGATCAAGTCGGCACTGCGAGCTATCTGCGGCGAGCTGCAACCGGGAATCCGGCTGACATCCCACCAGAGCATTATCTTCTCGGGAATCGCTGACGAGCAGCGAGGGCGGCTTGAGCAGCTGCTGCATGAACACGGGGTTCCCTTGAGCGAAACGATTTCCAATGTCCGCCGTTGGTCGATGGCCTGTGTTGCCTGGCCCACCTGTGGCCTTTCGATTACCGAAAGTGAACGAGTATTGCCGGGGATCCTTGACGAGCTGGAAGAGCAGATCGAGCAGCTGGGGCTGGCCGACGAGCGATTCACGATCCGCATGACCGGCTGCCCGAATGGCTGTGCCCGACCCTACAATCCCGATATCGGCCTGGTCGGCCGGGCGCGAGAAAAATATACCGTCTATGTCGGTGGCCGACTGATCGGAAATCGACTCGCTTTTCAGCACCGTGACATGGTGCACCGTGACGACCTGGTGCCAACGCTGGTAGGACTGTTGGAATACTTCAGGCGGGATCGCCAGCAGGGCGAATCCTTCGGTGACTTCTGCCACCGCAAAGGCAATGACGACCTACTGGCCAATAGTGCGAGCGACAATTAGCCCCGCTGCTTGTTTTGCTAACGGGGGAGTCCTAAAATTAGTGCTTTCTGGTCAGCGGGCACTCCCTCCGACCATGCACCACCCGGGATGCAGACCATGACCGACAGCGACAGTCAGCTGGTTGACGAGCTCGAGTACGACCCGTTTTTTCTTCACGCTCGGCGGGAAGCAGTAATTATCTTCTGCTGCTGGTTCGTGGCCATGCTGTGGGCAGTTCCTTACTGCTACTACTATGGCTACGGAATCGCTGATCCAGAAAAGATACCGACAACCTTCGGCATTCCCTCCTGGCTGCTGTGGGGTATTGGCATGCCCTGGCTGCTGGCCGATACCTTCACCACCTGGTTTTGCTTCTGGTTCATGAAGGATGGTGAGCTGGGAAGTGCCGGTGACGAGAATCTTCCGCCAGTTGCTGAAGCAGGCGAGGAGGCGACATCATGAGCTGGACTACTTCCTTACTGGCTGCCGCCGATTCGGGCAGCGCCGTACTGATCACGTTCCTGATCTATATCATGGTCGTGTTCTTCATCGCCTGGGCTTCCAATCGGCTCTTGAAGGGCAAGAACTTTCTCAGCGAGTACTTCCTGGGAAGCCGTGGACTCGGCGTCTGGGCCTTTGCACTCACGCTGGCAGCCACCAGTTCGTCCGGTGGCAGCTTCATGGGCTTCCCCTCCAAGATTTACACCCACGGCTGGTCGCTGGGCCTCTGGATCGGCAGTTACATGGTGGTACCGATCTGTGTGATGGGGATCCTCGGCAAGCGTATTAATCAGGTCGCTCGCCTGTCTGGATCGATCACCGTGCCGGACATCCTCCGTGACCGCTTCCGCAGCGTCGCTTTTGGCTTGATCGCCGTCAGCTTGATCGTGTTTTTCATGACCTTCAACCTGGTCGCCCAGTTCAAGGGTGGTAGCGAGATCCTGCGAACGCTGCTCAAACCGATCGATGCCTTTAGCGATGTGGCCAGCGGCTTGCCCACCTGGTTCACCGGGCTCTCGAGCCAGGGTAGCGAGTACCTGCTCTGTCTACTGGTCTTTGGCCTGGCGGTGATTGTCTACACAACCTACGGGGGCTTTCACGCTGTCGTCTGGACCGATGTGATGCAGGGGATTGTGATGGTCGTGGGTGTCATGATCATGCTGCCGCTGGCAATCTACCAGGCCGGCACGGCAGTTCAGAATACTCAGCCAGAGGTAGCTGCCAAGGCGACGTCCAGCCTGGAGTCGGTCACCCGGCGGATGGCGACGATGATACCACCTCGTAAGGGGACAGCCACCTTCACACTGGTGGATCCAGAGGCTGCTGACGATCAGCGAGTTCTCCCATCCGGCAGCTGGATCTTTGTTGCCGGTGAAGCAGATACGCCAGGACGACTGTTCAAAGTCGCCAAGGGCTACACGCTGGCCGAGGGTAGCAGTTCGCTGGTTAGCGAAGACAAGGACGGCAACGGCAGACTCGACAAGGCGCAGGAGGGTCAGCCTGGTAAGGGAGAGGATCTCAACGGCAATAACGTGCTGGACCCGGAGATCTGGGAGATCGTCGATCCCAATGACATCGTGCAGGTCCAAAAACGCCTGGAAGAAGAGAAGGAAACCGACAACCTGACTGGCGTATTCACGCTCTCGGATATTGCTGTCAACGACTATGCCTATGGTGCCAAGCCGGCAGAACGTGGGTCGTACGTGAGTGGGCCCGGGCCACACCGCGACAATGTCAGCGGTTTTCTGCCGCTCAGCCTGGCCATTTCCTTCTTCTTCATGTGGGCTATTTCTGGTACCGGCCAGCCAAGCAACATGGTGCGTTTGATGGCCTTCAAGGATACGCCCACGCTCAGACGCTCCATCTTCACCGTTGCCATTTACTACACGCTGATCTACTTCCCGCTGGTCATCATCTTTTGCTGTGCACGGGTCTTGATACCCGGGATGGAATCCGAACCCGACAGGATCATGCCGCAGATGGCCATTGAGTTGACGCAGAATATTGGCATGGGCTGGATGGCAGGCCTGCTGATTGCAGCTCCCTTTGCCGCCGTGATGTCGACGGTCGATAGCTTCCTGCTGATGATCTCATCGGCCCTGGTACGTGACATTTACCAGCGCAACCTGAATCCCAAGGCAACGGAGAGGAAGCTCAAGCAACTAAGTTACCTGTTCACGATGCTGGTTGGACTGGGAGCGCTGCTGGGTGCCATGAACCCACCCGAGTTCCTGCAGGATATCATTGTCTATACCGGCAGCGGCCTGGCGTCCTGTTTCCTGGCAGCCGTGGTCTATTCACTCTTCTGGCCACGCTCCAATTCACAGGGCTGTATCGCAGCCATGCTCTCGGGTTTCGGAGCTCATCTCTCGCTCTACCTGATCGGCTTCCTGCGCGGCACAGGATTCACACCTTACAGCGTGTGGGGCATGGACCCGGTGGTGATTGGGCTGCTGGTCTCTTTCCTGGTGGGCTACCTGGTAACAATCTCAACACAGCCACCACCCACGGACCTGGTCCGAAAGTACTTCTGTAAACCGAATTCGGAGACCAGTTAGCGCATGCTTATATTTGACGCCCACCTCGACATTTCCATGAACGCGGTCGACTGGAACCGCGATCTGACTCAATCACTCGATGACGTGCGAGAACGCGAGGCGCTGCAGCTCGACTACCTCGATCGTGGCAAGGGCATACTGACTCTCGACGAAATGCGGCGCGGCGAGCTAGGACTCTGTATCGCCACCCAGATCGGTCGCTATGTGGCCCCCGGGAACGACCTGCCTGGCTGGCACAGTCCGGAGATCGCCTGGGCACATACCCAGTGCCAATTGGCCTGGTACCGGACGATGGAAGAAGCCGGTCAGATGGTACAGATCACGGACCGGGACGGCCTGAATGCGCATGTCGAGTTGTGGCAGAATAACAGCGGCGATGATTTGCCGATCGGCTATGTGCTCAGCCTCGAGGGAGCCGATTCCATCGTCACGATCGCCTACCTGGAAAAGGCTTACGCGTACGGCCTGCGAGCCATCGGCCCCGCCCACTACGGCCCTGGTCGCTACAGTCCCGGCACTGGCTGTGAAGGTGGCCTGGAACCGGCAGCCAGGGAGTTGCTGGAAGAAATGCAGCGACTCGGTATCGTCCTCGACTGTACCCACCTGACCGACGAGGCCTTCTGGGAAGCACTCGATATCTACTCCGGCCCTGTCTGGGCCAGCCATAACAACTGCCGCGCCCTTGTTCCGCACCAGCGACAATTCAGCGATCAGCAACTCAAGGCCCTGATCGACCGAGATGCAGTGATTGGGATGGCCTTCGACGCCTGGATGATGCATCCCGGTTGGCAGCGAAGTATCACTCAGCCCTACTCTGCCGGCGTCAATATTGCCCGCATCGTGGAGCACGTGGATCATATTTGCCAGTTGGCAGGCAATACCAATCATGTCGGAATCGGCTCCGACCTGGATGGTGGCTTCGGTCGGGAACAGTGCCCCTACGACATGGAGTCGATCGCCGACCTGCAATCGCTGGTCGGTATCCTGACCGAGCGTGGTTATCAGCAGGCTGACGTCGAAGCGATCATGCACGGTAACTGGATTCGACGGCTCAATGAAATCTGGAGTTAAGCAACAATGCAACTGGCAAAGTACCAATCCGCTGATGGTCCCAGAGTGGGACGGATCGACGGGAGTCAGCTGGTACCGCTGAACCTGTCTCGCATCAACTGCTCGTGCCTGGCCGATATCCTCGAGTCAACGGACCCAGCCGCACTGGTCGAACAGGCCGAGGATCGCGATGCCGCTGAGCCTCTCGATGAGATCACGCTGCTGGCACCAATCGATCAGCAGGAAGTCTGGGCCGCCGGCGTCACTTACAAGCGCAGCCAGACTGCTCGCATGGAAGAATCAGAGACTTCCGCTTCCTGTTACGACCTGGTCTACGAGGCTGACCGTCCCGAGATCTTCTTCAAGGCGACGCCCGATCGCGTGTCCGGACCATCTCAGCCGTTGCGTATCCGCTGGGACTCGCAATGGAATGTGCCGGAACCGGAACTGACCCTGGTCGTCAACTCGCGCCACGAACTGGTCGGTTTTACGATTGGTAATGATATGAGCAGCAGGGATATCGAGGGAGAGAACCCGCTCTACCTGCCCCAGGCCAAGCTCTATGACCAGTCAGCCGGACTCGGTCCCTGTATTACGCTGTCAGCTTCCATGCCGGCACTCGACCAGATTGGTATTCAGCTGCGTATTGAGCGAGCCGGGGAGACAGCTTTTGAAGGTACCACCAATAGCGGGCAACTGGCTCGCACATTCGAGGACCTGATCGGTTACCTCTGTCGGGAGCAGACATTTTCCCAGGGCGTGCTCCTGATGACCGGTACCGGTATCGTCCCGGACAGCGATTTCACCCTCGAGGAAGGCGATCTCGTTCAGATTTCTATCGACGGCATTGGCACGCTCAGTAATCCTGTCGTGCGCGGCAGCCAGGGCTGATCGCTGGCCCCAGGCCAGAGCGATAGTCAGCGGCAGGTCAATTCGGCATAATAAAGAAGCCCCGTTGATGGCTATTTTTCTAACTACTCAAACCGGATTTTGTGAGCCAGGGAGTTTTACCATGTGCAGGTTCCGCTATCAGTTTCTGGCCAGCATGCTGCTGGTTCTGTGGACTGCTGTCGCGATCCAGGCCCAGCAAGAAAATGCTGGCCAGTCTTTGCTGGACCAGGCAACCAAGTTGAAGCTGGATGCCAAGTCGTATGAAGACCTCGAGAAGGTTGCCAATCTGTGCGAGCAGGCAATCAAGAAGGGGCTGGATAAAGAAAACCTGCAGTTTGCTAAGCAGTTGCTGACCGCATCGCTCTATCAGCGAGCCAGCCAACTCTGTGCACCTGCCCTCACCACACCTCCCAATGAACGCTGGCCCGCCATGCGCGACTTCGCCATGGATGACCTGGAACGGCTACTCAAACACGATCCCCGCTTTGGCGATGCGCTGGTACTGGTTGCACGGCTTCAGCTGCTACCCGGTGGAGACCGCAAGCGGGCCCTCGATTCGCTCAACCTGGCACTCGAGGTCTTCGCTGCTGACAAGGAAAAGCAGGGGGGCGTGTACGTGCTGCGTTCGCAGCTGCAGACAGATGCTGACAAGCGACTGGCAGACCTCAACAAGGCACTGGAACTGGATCCAGAGAATGAACAGATCTTGCAACTGAGAGCCTTCTCGCTGATCGCCTCGGGCAAGGTCGAAGAGGCAATCCATGATCTGCGAGCTCTCTACGACCAAAACCCGAAAAACGCAGTCGCTGCCGCTGCCCTGGCCGAATTCCTGGGACGCGCGGGCAAGCACGAGGAAGCGGTCAAGATTGCCAATAAGTTGATTGAACAGCAACCCAAGAACATTCGCTCCTACCAGCTGCGAGCCCGTCTGAATGTCTTCGCCGAAGACGCTGCGGCCGCGATCGATGACCTCACCAAGGCGCTCGAGATTGATCCTCGTTCAGTTGAGACACTGCTCACCAGGGCCAGCCTCCACGAGGCCCAGCAAGACTTCGAGCTGGCACTCGAGGATCTCAAGACCGTCGAAAAGATCCAGCCCGGCGCACCGCAAACTTCCTTGTTACGGAGCATGGTCTACCAGCGGATGGAGAAATTCGACGATGCTGCTCTGGAACTTCGTCGCCTGGTGCGAGCCAACCCGAAAAATGTCCAGCTGCGTATGCAACTCGGACTTAACTACTCGCTCGGTAACCACCACCAGTTGGCGATCACCGAATTCGACAAGATCATCCAGAGCGACAACAAGAGCTGGATCGCCTACTATTCCCGCGCCGACATTCTGCTCAATACCGGCAAGCACAAGCAAGCTATCGCGGACTACAAGGTTGCCCTCGAACTGAAACGCGACAGCGAGGGCCTGCTGAATAATCTCGCCTGGGTGCTGGCAACATCGCCCGTAGACGACCTGCGAGATGGCACGCTGGCTGTCAAGCTGGCGCTGGAAGCATGCGAGTTGTCCGAATACAAGAAACCCCACATTATCAGCACCCTGGCCGCTGCCTACGCGGAGTCGGGAGATTTCGAGATGGCCATCAAGTGGGCCGGCAAGGCCGTGGAACTCGGCGAGGGTGAAATACAGGAGCAGCTGGAATCAGAACTCAAGAGCTACCAGGATGGGAAGCAATGGCGTGAGTTGAAGGAAGACCCCGAGGGTCCGCCGCTCAAGAAAGAAAAACCTGTCACCTGATCCAGATGAACTTCGCCTGCACCATGGAACGTGAACCGGCACTCGCCCTGATGTGTGAGTACACCTCCAGCGAGGGACTGCGGCAGCACATGTTTGCTGTCGAGGTCTGCATGCGACACTATGCCGATCGCTATGGCGAGGATCGGGAAAAGTGGGGCATCGTCGGCCTGCTCCATGATTTTGACTACCAGCGCTGGCCAGACCCGCCGGATCATCCGCTCAAGGGATCAGAAATCCTGGCAGAACAGGGATATCCCGAGGATGTGATCTACGCGATCAAATCGCACGCCGACTACCTGGAAGACTGTCCTCGTCTCTCCCGCATGGACAAGACACTTTATGCCTGCGATGAACTCGCAGGCTTCATCGCGGCAGTTGCCAAGGTGCGGCCGAATGGCATGCAGGGGATGAAGCCCAAGAGCGTGAAGAAAAAGCTGAAGCAGAAGAGTTTTGCGGCAGCTGTCAATCGCGAGGACATTGTCAACGGAGCAGAGGACCTGGGCGTGGAACTGAATGAGCATATCCAGTTCATGATCGACGCCATGACAAGTGTGGAACTCGAACTTGGACTCAAGAAAACCGGGACCGCGCCGGACCCGGCCCCGTAATCACGATCGAAAGGGAAAACCAATGATGGAAATCCAGCCAGTAGATCAACTGCTGCAAAAGAAATGCCTGCCCTGTGAAGGTGGAGTCGAACCCTACTCGCTGGAAGAATCTCAGCAGCAACTGGAGTTGCTTGATGGCTGGCTGCTGACCGACGACCATCAGCGGATCCGCAAGGAGTGGACGGTTACCAACTTTATGGCCGGCATGGACTTTTTCAACCGCGTGGCCGAAGTGGCTGAGGATGATGGCCATCATCCTGACTTGCATATTGCCGGCTACCGCAACGTGGCAATCGAGCTCTGGACGCATGCCATTGGCGGACTCAGCGAGAATGACTTTATTCTGGCCGCCAAGATCGACCAGCTACCGGTTGATCTGCAAAACGCACCGAACGCCTGACGCCTGGCCGCTCGGCTCATAGCAGCGTGAGTGGATTTTCCCGGTTCTTGAGTGGCATCTCGACGGGCCTGCGCTGTCGGTGCGATTCAAACACTCCGGCAATCATCTCCACGACCGTGCGGCCCTCGTAGATACTACACTCCGGCTGCCGGTCCTCCTCGATGGCCAGCAGCAGGTCCGTACAGGCGGCCACATTGCCCAGGTGCGAGGTGGCTACCTTGATCGGTTCTTCCTTGCCTGCGCCAGCCGAGCTGATCGGGATCCACTGTTTACCACTGCGACCAGGAGACCACATCGGGTCTTGCAGCAGGAAGGCTTGTGGCAGGAAGCCGGTCACGATTTCGATGATCCCCTTGGAACCGCAGATCTGCAGGGCAAACCTGCCGCCAGCGGTATCCCGCTGCGTGCCAAAAAATCCGGTCACGCTCTCTTCCATCCCGTACATTGCCGACACGCCATCGCCCGCCAGCTTGCCGATCCCCTCGGCACCATCCACAACATTCTCTTTTGTCACCGGCAGGTTGTTTTCCAGCAGGCGGGCGAAGCACCAGGAAGGTTCGCCGCCAAAGAAGTGCATCAGGTTGAAGATGTGGCTGCCCAGTACCCACAGGTCCTCACCGCCGCCACGGCGATCTTCCTTGCCACGTCCGCGCAGTTCCAGCACGCGGCCAATCACCCCGTCATCGATCAAGTTGCGAATCACTGGCAGCTTGGGGCTGTAACGCGTGGGATGGGCCATCGCCAACTTGACCTTGTGCTTTTCACAGGCCGCAACCATCCGATCCGCTTCAGCCAGGCTACGGCACATCGGCTTTTCCATGTAGATGTGAATCTTTCGCTCGGCAGCCGCCAGTACCATGTCATGGTGCTGGTCCAGCCAACGTGGACAGATGCTGACGATGTCCGGTTTCAGTTCATCGAGCAACGTGCGGTAATCTGCAAAAGACCGCGGTGCCTTGAGCCTGGCGGCGGCGGACTTCAGCCCATCTTCGTCAGGATCGGCCACGCCCACGATCTCGGCCTCGGGGATATGGAGCCAGCCTTCGGCGACCCCGTGGCCATAGTTTCCTCGTCCCGTGTGCCCAATCACACCCACGCGATACCTGGCTGCCATCTCAATATCCTCCCAGACGGGTGTTATGAAATACCGTGTCGGCCTCGCCGACAACAATTCCGGTATGATGATACAGTCTGCTCTCGGGGTTGTCGATTTTCCCGCTGCCAACCCCTGCTTGAATCGTGCACACCGCCAGCCGGGCTGTATTCATGTCCAGTTCCTCAACACCAGCACTGCGTGTCGCAGTAATCGGCGGTGGTATATCTGGCCTGGCCGCCGCACACCGACTGACCGAACTGAACCCAGCGGTCGAATTGTCGATTATCGAACAATCCCAACAGTGGGGCGGGATACTACAGACGAACCAGTCGGAAGGCTACCTGCTCGAGCAGAGTGCCGACATGTTCAGCAGCCGTGACTCCTCGATGCTGGACCTCTGTAAACGCATTGGCTTTCAAGACGAGTTGATTTCTACCAACGAGCAGCATCGTCGGGCCTTTGTTGTCCGCCGAGGCAAACTTTATCCAGTCCCCCGTGGCTGGTCGCTGCTGTCACCAACCTCGCTGTCTAACGTCTGGAAATCGCCGCTACTGAGCCTCCGCGGCCGCTGGCGGGTGAGTCGCGAACCGCATCAACCAGTTGGGCCAGCCGGGCAGGATGAGAGCCTGGCAAGCTTCGCCAGCCGACGGCTGGGCCGCGAGGCCTATGAGAATATCGTCCAGCCGCTGGTCGGTGGCATCTTCACTGCTGACCCCGAGAAGCTGAGCATGGCGGCAACCCTGCCCCAGTTTCTCGCGATGGAGCAACAGCACGGCAGCCTCGTCAGGGGTGGCAGGGAGTTATCAAAAGAGCAGGGATACGACACTGGCAGCGGAGCCCGTTATGACCAGTTCCTGGCACCTCGCCAGGGGTTTTCCTCATTCGTCGAAGCCCTGGTCAACCAGCTGCCGTCGTCCAGCCTGCAGGACAATACGCGGGTCGAGAGTCTCGAGCGGCTTGAGGATGGCAGCTGGAAGCTGGATTTGAGCCGCCAGGGCCAATCAGAACAGCTGGTCGTTGAGAGGCTGATAGTTGCCACTCCAGCCAGCCAGACAGCTCTGCTACTGAGCCAGCTGGATGCTGAGCTGGCTGCGGATTTGAATGAAATCACCGCCAGCAGCGTGGCCATTGTCACACTCGGTGTGAAGCGTTCCCAGTTCAACCATCCGCTGGATGGATTCGGTTTCGTCGTGCCCCTGGTAGAGAAACGACCGATCATTGCCACCAGTTTCTCCAGCATCAAGTTTGCCGGGCGAGCTCCTGAGGGTGAGGTCCTGCTGCGGACATTCGTGGGAGGTGCTTGCCAACCAGAGTTGCTGCAGCAATCCGATCAGCAGCTGACAGAATTGACAATGGACCAGCTGGGGGAATTAATCGGCCTGACAGGCACACCTCGATTGGCAACCTGCACTCGCTGGAACAACAAAATGCCGCAGTATCACCTGGGCCACGTCGAGCGGGTCGAGAGGATCGAACAATGCCTGGCAGCCCTACCCGGTATCGAACTGGCTGGCAATGCTTACCGCGGCGTCGGTCTGCCCGCCTGTGTCCAGTCCGGTGAGCAGGCGGCTGAGCGACTCTTGGATGACCCGCCCGCCTGCTGACAGGTCGCAGCATGAGAGTACCACTGTCGGCTGACTTCTATGCTCGTGATGTGGTTCAGGTTGCCATCGATCTGCTTGGTACCGAGCTGGTGCGGCGCACTCGCGAGGGACTGACCAGCGGTCTGATCGTGGAGGTCGAAGCTTACCTGGCTGAGCGGGATCCTGCCTCTCACGCCAGTCGCGGCAGGACAGCGAGTAACGAGGCGATGTTTGGAGCGCCAGGTACCGCTTATGTCTATCCAATCCACGGCCGCCATTGCTTTAATGTCGTCACCGAGGCAGAGGGGCGGCCGAGTGCCGTGCTGATTCGGGCCATCGAACCGCTGGCAGGGCGACCGCTGATGGAGCGGCGGAGAGGGGATGTGCCCGCACGCGACCTGGCTCGCGGGCCCGCACGACTCTGCCAGGCGATGGCGATTGACCGGGCCGACAATCAGCGGCTGCTGACCAGCGGCTCGTCACTCTGGCTGGCGCGATCACAGCAGCCAGGCGATATGTTGCCGATCGCCTGCTCACCGCGAATTGGCGTCAGCCGGGCTCAGCATCGGTACTTGCGTTTTTTCCTGGCAGGCCATGCTGCGGTCAGTGGCCCCCGCAAAGTGTCCAGCTGTCGATGGCTCAGGCAGTGATGCAGATAAGCCCGTGTTCCAGCGGTGAAAACTGCCTGAAAACCGGCTGTTTCCCAGAGGGCATTTAAGTCCCCGATAGCTGAATTGCCTGTTCCGCTTGTAGTGATTATGCGGTTGAAAGACTATCGCGCATGCAGCCCGTAACGATTGAGGAATTCCTTTTCCTCGTTTTCTTGCCTTGTCCAGATTACCAAATTAAGATCGAACCAGAGGATCCTTCGATGAATGAGGATAGAACCGTGGTGTTTTCACGGTGAACATCGTTCATTCCAAGTTTGTCGACCAGGAACCTCCAGGGCTGACAGCGAGGAAGAGGGTCCTTCCACATGTCGGCCCGCAGAAGGGCGAAATACGGAACAGCGTAGTTGTGGAACAGAAAACAGTGATAGAGGACATGTCATGACGATTCGTCGAGGCTTCCAGCGCATTTTGTTCATCGGACTGATGGTCTTTTTGGCCAGTCTGACTTCCAGCAGCTACGCCCAATTCGGCGGCGGC
>CAUZOB010000041.1:0-29660 GCA_963581185.1 Planctomycetota bacterium
ACCGAACTGTGCTGGCTGCGTACCACCAGCCCCATCGGACGGTCCATCCGCGAGAGTCCTCCACCCAGCACCAGGCCGCTCATGTTGTCGGTGTCGTCATCGCTGCCCCGAAACAGGGCGTGAATCAAGATCGGGCCTTCTGCCAAGGCAGCCACATGGCCACTGTGGATGGCATGATTCACGAGGGCAACTTCACGCAGTCGGCTTCTCATCAGCCAGCCACTGCTGAGTGTCGCATTGCTGGAGTTGGATGGCGAGATCACCTCAATGTCAAAACGATCGCCCTTCTGCACGCCCGGGGGCATGTATGCCCGCACCAGCACAAGTGCCGTGTTGGCAGATGCCAGCAGGTTGTTCGGGTTCTCAACTTCGTGGCTCTTCATTTCGTCCAGCAGCGTTGCGCGTTGCATTCCCGGAGGCGGATTGCTGCCGCTGCCATTCAGACCGGTCACCAAGGCCACGCTCTCAACCTTCAGATGATTGACTCCAATCGGAACTGCCAGGTCACCGATCGTGAGCGGCTGTTCTTCCTGCTCGCTGATCGCCTCGCCGAGGTCCGCTCCGGAACCGACGAACGGCTTCCAGCAGCCGCTGGAGATGGGCAGAAGTCCTGCTATCAGCAGTACTGAGATCCATGAATTCCTGTTTCGCTGCCGTGACTTCCGCATTGGCTTCCTGCCGTTTCTTCCGTGATTCAAACTTAATCCGCAGTGTCCCCTGACATGTACACGCACCACCCGGGGCAGCACGCAAGGAAACTGCGGAAATCGGGTGCAAAACGTAGTTCTTCCAGGCAAAACCGTCAAGGTCGGTTGCCGCTCACCGGCAGAAACCAGCTTAGGGGAGATCCACTCCGCCTGGATGCCATGGATGACAGCGACAGATGCGACACAATCCTCGCCAGCTGCCCAGGATCGGACCGTACTTCTGTACGGCAGCGATAAAATACCGGCTGCAGGAGGGATGGAAGCGGCAGTGCGCCCCCAACAGCGGGCTGAGTGTCACCTGGTAAAGCCTGACAAAACCGATCAGCACTGCGGACAGAGAATTGGATACCAGGCTGAAAGGCCAGACAAGCCACTTCATTCCCATCCTACTCTCCCCCCGGTGTGCCAGCGGCGGCCTGCTGCTGAGCATCTCTTCCCAGGCGGTCGTTGTAACGCTGAACGACTTGCTCAGCCAATCGTGGCAGGGACTGGTTTATCAGGGCATGGGTCAGGCGGGCCCCTCGCCGCGGCCTCACCACCAGGTCCCAGCCGACCGGCAGAATGTCGCGCTGCCGTCGGAAAACATCGCGAATTCGCCGTTTCCAGGCATTTCGGATGACCGCGTTGCCAACCTTGCGCGAGACCACAACTCCCAGCCGGCTGCCACCAGACGGGTTGGGGCAACCCAGGATGACGAGCGTTGCATCGGCAGCATGCGCTCCAGTCTTGAAGACCCGCGCATAATCAGCCTGTCGCCGCACTCGATCCTTAGCAGGGAAGGACTCAGTCGCCATCCGTTACCAATCCTCTCCGGTTAGTCCCAGCGGATACCGTCGCGCGGATCGCCGTCATAAAGTTCATCCAGCGACGCCAGCAGGTCGTCGTCAACGGTCACATCCTCCGGTATCTGGATCTGGACAACCACATAGAGGTGTCCTTTTCCATCTGCAGTCGCCAGGCCATGGTCCTTGATTCGTAGCCGCTGGCCGCCGGACGTACCAGCCGGGACGGTCAGCGCAATTGTACCGTAGGGTGTCGGCACATCGATTGTCGCGCCACGCATCGCTTCGGTAACAGTGACGGGCAGATCGACTTCCAGGTCCCGGCCACGGCGGCGAAAACATGGATGGCCTGCGATCTGGACTGTGATAATAATGTCGCCAGGCTTACCGCCCGGAGCAGCTGGATGGCCCTTGCCAGCGATACGGACCTTGGCAGCCTGGCTGATGCCGGCAGGAATCTTGACGTTGATCCTCTCCTGTTTGCCGTCCGGACGCTGGGCGGCCAATTGCACTTCTCCACCCAGGACCGCTGTATGAAAGGGAATATCGAGTTGCCGCTGGATGTCCTGGCCTCGCGTCGGAGCTGGCTGCCTGCCCGCTGACGGCCCGGCAGCTCCACCAAATTGCCGCAGGATATCTTCAAACCCAAAACCTCCCTGGCTAAACCCGCCCTGCAGGATATCGTCCAGGTCCATACCACCAAACGAAGGGCCGCCACCGCCAGCGTGATCAAAGTTGCTGCCGAAGCGATCGTACTTGGCCCGCTTGTCAGCATCGCTCAACACATCGTAGGCATGCTGCACCTGCTGAAACCGCTTCTTGGCTCGCTCATCGTCCGGGTTCACATCCGGATGGTACTTGCGTGCCAGCTTACGGTGCGCCTTTTCGATCTCGTCAATCGAAGCGCCGCGGCTGATACCGAGAATCTCGTAGTAATCGTCACTCATCTGTTAAACTCTGCAAACACGCTGCCAACTGGTGGTCTCTTTCCTATCTGGCATTGTAGAAACGACTTCCCGTTTCCCACAACCGCGGCCTGCTGGTATAGATAACGGCAGAGCTTCCGCTCGTCGTGAGCTATCATCCAACAAGACCACTCGCTCCGCACGGTCGGCGACGGTGTGGCTGCCCGGAAACAGGTGTTTGAGATGCCAAAGTACCCGACCGTGATCCTGCTTACACTTGCAACACTCGCCAGTCTGGCCGCTTCCACAACGCTGCTAGCTGCCGGTGGCGTGCTGGAAATCCGTGTTTCGGATGAGGCCAGCGGCGAACCGGTTGCCGTTCGCATGCACCTCAAGGACGCGCGGGGAAAACCTGTCCGACCGGCTGGACGCCCCTACTGGCACGACCATTTCGTCTTCGATGGCCGCGCCGTTTTGCGTTTACCGGTCGGCAATTACACGTTCGAGATGGAACGTGGTCCGGAATACCGATTACGGACCGGGAACTTTTTCATCGAGCAGGGCGCCAGCGACACCAAGATGGTCAGCATGTCTCGCTTCGTCGACATGAAAAAAGAAGGCTGGTGGTCGGGCGACTTGCACATTCACCGGCCCTTGAAGGATATGCCGCTCCTGATGCTGGCAGAGGACCTGCACATCGGGCCGGTCATCACCTGGTGGAACAAGAAAAATCTCTGGCAGAACAGGGAGATCCCCGACTCACTTGTGACAGCCGTTGGCACGCAGCGTTTTTATCATTCGCTGGCGGGCGAGGATGAACGTGGCGGCGGAGCGCTGCTGTACTTCAATTTGAAACGGCCGATACAGATTACCGATGCCGAGCGAGAATACCCCAGCTCGGCTGAGTACCTGATCCTCTCTAAAAAATCTTCCCAGGTCCACGTCGACATCGAAAAACCGTTCTGGTGGGATGTGCCGATGTGGGTTGCCAGCGGCGCCGTCGACTCGATTGGCCTCTGTAACAATCACATGATCCGTGACCGCATGTACGAGTCGGAGGCCTGGGGAAAGCCGCGGGACACGAACCGCCTGGCAGCTCCGCTTGGTAATGGCCTGTGGACCCAGGAGATCTACTACCAGCTGCTGGAGACAGGCCATCGCATCCCACCCTCGGCCGGCAGCGCCTCCGGTGTCCTGCCTAACCCGGTGGGGTACAACCGCGTCTACGTGCACTGCGGCCAGAAGCTGGACTATGACAGCTGGTGGAAAGGGCTGCGGGAGGGACGCGTGGTTGTCACGAATGGCCCGCTACTGAGACCCTACGTCAATGACCAGCTGCCCGGCCATGTCTTCAAGGCACCCGCAGGCAGCAGTCTGAATCTCCAGCCACGCTTGAATCTCTCGCTGCGAGACAAGGTCGAATACCTCGAGGTGGTCAAGAATGGTGAGGTGGTCCACCAGGTTCGCTTGCGCGAATATGCCGAGATGGGAGGCCGATTGCCGGAGGTGGAGTTCAAGCAGAGCGGCTGGCTGCTGATCCGGGCCGTCACCGACAACCCAAGCACATACCGCTTCGCATCGACCGGGCCGTATTATGTTGAAATCGGTGAGCAGCTGCGGATCAGTAAACAATCTGCGACTTTCTTTCTCAACTGGGTCAACGAACGGATGGCACAGTTTAAGCTGGCAGATGCAGACCAGCAGGAAGCGGTCATGCGATTCCACCGTGCCGCCCAAACCTACTGGCAGCAGGTCGTTGCAGCCGCCACCTGCGACTAGACCGCCAGCGGCGGACCCGCAATCGCCAGGCCCGACCTCCAGCTCTTATCCGACATCCTCCAGAACCTCCTATGTCCGGCATCATCGAAACAGCAGCTTGGCAGGACGAATATCCCTTTGAGAGCCATCGGCTCGAGCTGGATGGCCACAGCTATCACTACCTCGATGAAGGTCAGGGTCTGCCGGTTGTGATGGTCCATGGTAATCCCACCTGGTCGTTTTACTGGCGACACCTGGTGACGAAACTGAGTGGCAGGTACCGGGCGATTGCGGTTGATCACATCGGCTGCGGTTTGAGCGACAAACCGGCCGCGGCCCGCTTTCGGCTGATCGATCACGCGGCCAACCTCAGTAACTTGATACGGCAACTGAAGCTCGAGCAGGTCACGCTGGTGGTCCATGACTGGGGTGGTCCGATTGGCCTGACCGCCGCGTTGGACAATCCCGACCGGATTGCCCGCCTGGTGATACTGAATACCGGCGCCTTCCCTCCGCCGGCGATTCCCTTGCGGATTCGACTCTGTCGTATCCCCGGGATCGGCCCCTTCATGATGCGGCGGCCCAACCTGTTTGCCCGACTGGCCCTGACAATGGCAATGCATCGCAACAAGCTCTCGCCGCTGGCTCGTGCAGGGTTGCTGGCACCCTACGACTGTGCTGCCAACCGCCGCGGCATCCAGCAGTTTGTCGAGGACATCCCCTCCTCGGCTCGACATCCCAGCTGGGAACCACTGGTCCGCCTGCAAAATGAGTTGCCGACACTGGATCACCTGCCAACCAGCATCATCTGGGGCATGCGCGACTGGTGCTTTACATCACGTTGCCTGGAAATGATCGAGCAACTGCTCCCCTCGGCCGATGTCCATCGCCTGGAAGATGTCGGTCATTATGTGATGGAAGATGCCTGTGAGCAGACAACTGAGTTGATTAGCCAGTTTCTCGCCGACAGCGATGATCGCATGACCGGGGGACAGGAATGACGGATGCGGCTACCCACAGCAGCAACTCGATCGATACCACGATCAGTCAGCTGGCAAGCATGGCCTGTTTGCTGGAAGTCTCCGCTCCCAAGCCCGGCAATGTGCATCGTGGAGCCGATTTCGATGACATGACGTTCGACGATTTTCTGCTCAGTTCGATCATGGTGGGACCGGCACTGGGAGCTGCGAGTGCCGTCGGAGTAGGCCAGTCAGTACTTTCTGCCATCGAGGCCCGCTGCAGCGTGACTGCAGCCAATACCAATCTCGGCCTGGTTCTGCTGATCGCACCGCTGGCAGCTGTCCCCGCGGATCTACCGCTACGGCAGGGCATCGGGCAGGTACTGTCTCAGCTGACGAGCGAGGACTGTCGACTGGTCTACCAGGCAATTCGTCTTGCCAGCCCGGGAGGATTAGGCGAGCAGGATGACATGGACGTCCACGAGACGCCGCCGGATGATCTACTGGCGGCGATGGCGGCAGCCAGCGACCGCGACTTGATTGCCCGCCAGTACAGCAACCAGTTCGAGGATCTGCTGGCGAGCTTTGTGCCCTGGCTGGTGGAGGAGGCTAACTCGGCAGACTCACTCTCGCAGGCAATTGTCCGCTTCCACGTGCGGATCATGGCAGCGCATCCAGACAGCCTGATCCAGAGAAAATGTGGCCTGGCAACTGCGGAGCAATCTGCCGCCCTGGCCGCGGGGGTACTCAACGCGGCCGACACGGCAACCTATCATGAAAAGTTGGCAGAACTGGATTTCTGGCTGCGTGCTGATCACAATCGCCGGAATCCGGGTACCACGGCAGACATGGTAGGAGCCAGCCTGTTTGCCGCCCTGCGAGACAAGCAGCTTGAGCTGTCGTCGGCCAAAGATGACCAGGTAGAAATCAGCTAAGCCATGTCCGAACGCTACCATGTACGACTGGAAAAAGAGCAGCTGATTTTCAGCGCTGCTCACTTCATCACCTTCGGGGACAACATCTGCGAGCGGCTGCATGGTCATAACTATCGCCTGATGGCCGAGGTCGAAGGGCCACTGGGTGAACACCAGTACGTGGTCGACTTTATCGCCCTGCGGGACATGTTGCAGGAGATATCCAGCGAGCTGGATCACCACGTGCTACTGCCGACCGAGCATCCAACAATCCAGGTCGTGGCAGATGATCAACAGGTCGAGGTGAGCTTCGAAGACCGTCGCTGGGTCTTTCCCCCTGGAGATTGCATTCTGCTGCCAGTCTCCAACACCACAGCTGAATTGCTGGCACGTTACATTGGCCAGCAGCTGCTGGAGCGCTGGGAACAGCGATTTCAACATCGCCCACAGCGTTTGATGATCGGCGTGGACGAAAACGAGGGCCAGTGGGGCGTCTGGGAAAGTGGAGAGTAACGGATCAGGGGTTAGCCATTAGTCGCTCTTGCCACTTGTGAACCAGCTGCAGCACTTCCAGAGGAGTAAGGTTTTCCAGGTCGGTTTCGCGGATCTCCTGGAGTAGCGGATGGTCCGCCTGCTCAAACAGCGACAGCTGCATTTCGCTGCCGGCGACCCGCGTTGGCAGGGGAATATCTCCGACAACACTTTCACGATGATCCGATTCCAGTCGCCTCAGGATCTCGCGGGCCCGCTCGTTCACCTGGCGAGGAATGCCAGCCAGCCTGGCCACGTGGATGCCATAACTCTTGTCCGCTGAGCCGTCCACAATCTTGTGCAGGAAGGCAACGTTGTCATCCCATTCCTTGACCGCCACGTTGAGATTCTTGACCATCGCCAGCGTCGCTTCGAGGTCGGTCAGCTCGTGATAATGGGTAGCAAACAAAGTACGGCAGCCGATCTGGTGATGAATGTGCTCGACAATGGCCCAGGCCAGCGAGACTCCGTCATAGGTACTTGTTCCACGTCCAATTTCATCCAGGATGATCAAGCTCTGTGAGGTCGCCGTATTGAGAATCCGGGCGGTCTCAGTCATTTCCACCATAAAGGTACTCTGGCCCCGCGAAAGCTCGTCACTGGCCCCCACACGGGCGAAGATGCGGTCAGCAATGCCTATCGTCGCCGACTCTGCCGGTACGAAGCTGCCGACCTGGGCCATCATGGTGATTAGGGCAACCTGGCGGATATAAGTACTCTTGCCGGCCATATTGGGACCGGTAATCAGCAGCAGCATCTTGTTATCGGGTGAGACCTGGGTGTCATTGGGAACAAAGGTCCCCTCAGGTTCCATCACGTCGAGCACGGGGTGTCGCCCGCCGCGGATGTCCAGCTCAGCCTGCTCGCTCATAGATGGTCGACAGTAGCCTCGCTGGCAGGCCAGGCTGGCCAGTCCAGCCAGTACATCCAGCGTGGCCAGCTGGTAGGCGGTCTGCTGAAGTCGCCTGGCAACAGCATGGACCTTGTCTCGCAGCTCAACAAACAGCTGGTACTCCAGGGACCGTGCATTACCATCTGCCTCAAGGACCTTTTCTTCGTATTCCTTCAACTCTGGCGTGATATACCGCTCGGCATTCTTGAGCGTCTGCTTGCGAATAAAGTTCTCCGGCACCTTGTCCTTGTGGAGATTGGTAACCTCCAGGTAATAGCCAAAGACCTTGTTGAAGCCGACCTTGAGATTGGCAATCCCCGTCTGCTCCTGTTGATCGGCCTGGTAGCTGGCAATCCATTGTTTTCCACCGGCAGCAAGTTGCTGCAGCTGATCCAGTTGTTCGCTGTACCCCGGGCGAATGATCCCGCCGTCACGCGTATGTAACGGGCAGTCGTCGACGAGTGCTGCCGCGATCTCAGCCTGCAGCTCCGGACAAAGATCCATCTGCTCTACAACCTGTGCCAGTAATGCGCTGACTGGGTTCTCCAGCTGGGCGATGACCTCTGGCAGGCAGCCCAGCGTGCGGCCGATGTGGGCGATATCTCGCGGGCTGGCACGGTGCGTGGCCACGCGAGCCAGCAGCCGTTCGAGGTCGTAGACGCCTCGCAGCTGTTCTTGCAGCCGATCGCGGCGTGCCGTCTCGGCGATCAGCTCGTCCAGTGCATCGTGTCGCTCCACGATCTCGGCATGTGCAGTCAGTGGGTGGGCCAGCCAGTCAGCCAGCAGGCGAGATCCCATCGCGCTGACTGTCTGGTCCATGATCGCCAGCAGCGAGCCGTCGCGGCTGCCGTCTCGCATGGTGCGGGTAATTTCCAGGCTGCGCCATGTCGCCTCATCGATATCCAGCGTGTCTGCCTGTCGAAAGGGGACCAGGCTCTGGAAGTGGGTAAGCGAGGTCTGCTGAGTTTCCTCGAGGTAGTGCAGGATGGCACCGGCGGCCCGGATCGCGGATCGGTCGTTCTCGCCAAAACCAAAACCCTCCAGTCCGCGCGTGCCGAACTGCCGGCTGAGTGTCGCTTCACCGTTATCGAGGGCAAAAGACCAGTCGGGGCGGAGGGTGACCATCGCCAGGGGGCTAAGCTCCTTGGCCAGCTCCGTTTGATCGTCGGCGAGCAGGCATTCGGCAGGTCCGATCCGCGTGACCTGATCCATCAGCTGGATACGAGACACGGTAGCTGCCATGAAGCGACCGGTGGAGAGATCTGCCCAGGCCAGTCCAACGTCCTCTTCGTCCGCCTCGGCTGCCACCGGAGCCGGCACAACTGCCAGCAGATAGTTGGGCGTTAGCGGATCGAGCAGCGCGTCATCGGTGACTGTGCCGGGGGAGACAACGCGAGTCACCTCACGACGCACGAGCCCCTTGGCCTGGCTGGCCTCTTCAACTTGTTCGCAGACGGCAACCCGTCGTCCCTGGGCGATCAATCTGGCCAGGTAGGTATCGAGCTGGTGATGCGGAAACCCGGCCATCGGGATGGGGTTTTCACCCTTTTCGCGGCTGGTGACCGCCAGTCCGAGCAGCTCAGCTGCCTGCACGGCATCGTCATGAAACAGCTCATAAAAGTCACCCATCCGAAACAGCAGCAGCGCATCGCCGCATGCCTGCCGGGCCTCGTCATATTGCTGCATCATGGGTGTTTTTGTCATTGGCGGGCAATCTACCACTTTCGCCAAACACTGGCCAGTAGCGGTGACAGGCTAGCACGACGATGCCCACGGGATGACGGTTTTTGCCAGTGACATCGCGCTGGCGGTGGCCGATCAATACAATGTCAGGGATCAACAGTTACGGGTTTCAGGTTACGGATTACAGGCCAGCCCGATTGTGAATCAAGAGTATGACGGACACAGCACCACAACCTGCTCGCTGCCAGCTGCGACTGCTGGCCATCGTGGCCGCGCTGCTGGTCGGCTGCATCGCCTGGCAACTGGCTGGCGTGGACAGCCAGCTACTCGCCAGCTCACCGCCGCGAATGATCTGCCTGGCAGCAGCGGTCCTGCTGCTGGTCGGCCTGCTGGCCCTGGCCGCCGGCCCGGTAGGCTGGATTGACCGTATTCAACAACAGTACGACAGCCAGATCGCAACGCTCGGCAAACGGCAACCAGCCAGCAACCAGCGATGGAACTGGCTGGCAATTGCCATCTGCTGGATAAGCTGGCTGGTAGCGGTACCGCCTGGCGCCGTGGACCAGGACCTGCGAACAACCGACTCGGCCGCCTTCAAACGCTACGCAGCTGAAGTTCGCGAGCATGGTGGTCCGATCGTCCTGCTGGGACAGCTCTACAAGGGTGAATACAAGCAAGCCAATCAACATCCACTGATGATCGGGCTGCTGTCTCTGTTCGACGACGAGCAGATTTCCGGACAGGCAGTCAGCATCGCCATCACTGGCCTGGGTTTTATCCTGCTGACAGTCCTGGTAGCCCGCTTGATGGGAAGCACGGTAGCCGCAGTCTTCGCGGCCCTGCTCTGTACGAATGCCACGCTCGCTGAGCTTTCGCTACAGGTCACCTGCGAGTGCCTGCTGGTCCCCCTGGTCGGCGTACTCTGGTGGCATCTTCAGCGACTCGATAGCTCACCCACTCGCCGCACATCAACGATCGTGGTTGCCGGAGTGTTACTGGGACTGGTCTACCTGGCCAAGGGTACCGGGCCAGTCTTCCTGGCCGGCACGACTCTCTGGCTGCTGTGCTGGCACTGCCGGATGACCTGTTGTGCCACAACACCCCAACTGGCAGCAGACAGCCCAGCCACTTCACGGCCTGGCTGGCAGCTGCTGCTCATCCTGCTGGCCGCTTTTGTGATCACTGCCTCACCCTTGCTGGTACGAAACACCCGCAACCACGGTAGTCCTCTCTACAACGTGAACAGCTATTTCATGTTCCGCGACGATTTTGAGAATCCGGTCCGGCTGGCTGAACGCATGTCGCTGGGTGAGGCAGCAGGCGAGTTTTTTGCTGACAAGAGTCCTGCAGAGTTGATTGAGCGGGAGGTCAGCGGCCTGGCCTGGCAATCGTTCAACATGGCTCGTCTGCTAGGGCCACATCCGCTTGGTGAAGGCCGGGCAGCCATTGGCCTGGTCCTGCTCGGCCTGGCGATGCTTGGACTGGGGCTGCAGACCGGCAGCGGACGGTGGTTACCATTCTGCTGGCTGCTGTTGCTGGTGCCAATGTTTGCCTGGTACAGCCCGATCGTACAAGCGGGCGAGCGATTCCTGGCTCCGGTCCTGCCGGCACTGGCTTGTTACGCAGCACTCAGCCTGACTCGGCTGCTCTCACCAGTTCAGTCGGATGGCAGGCCAGGCGGCCTGCTGATTCCGCTGGTCTGCATCTGCTGGGCAGTTGGCTGGAACGCCCTGCTCTGGCTGACTTAATGCCAGCACGAGATCACTCAAGTGGCCGCAGGATTTCCAGCAGGTTGGTGTACTGGTCGGTCCAGAGGCTGACCTTCTGCTGATCCTCGGCGGTCGGCTCCTCGGCACTGAACACAACGACGGGATCATTGAGGAAGTTCTCGCTTTCGGTCAGCAAGACCCAGGCCGCATTGTCCAGCACTTTACCTTCTGCTGCCGAACGCACCAGCACGTGCTCAAGTTCGGCGTTGCGGGCCAGCGTCATGACCACCGGGACCAGTCGCAGGTGCCGATTACTGACATGAATCGCCATCACACCACCCGGCTTGAGGTGTTTCTTGTACAACTCGATCGCTTCCACCGTTAACAGGTGCACGGGGATAGCATCGCTGGAAAAAGCATCCACAACGAGCAGATCGTAATCCCGCGGCTGCATCCTCTCCAACGAGAGTCGCGCGTCGCCGAGGATCAGTTTCGGTTCGATCGGACAATCCTTGAGGAAAGAAAAGTGGCTGTTGGCCAGCTCAATCACCTGTGGGTTGATCTCAAAGAAGTCCAGCTCATCTCCCTGCTCGGCATAACAGGCGAGCGTGCCAACTCCGAGGCCAATGGCACCGATCCTCAGGGGCCGACCATCGCGATACTGATCGATTGCGATCCCCACGCCGCTGGATCGGCCGTAATAGGTCGTCGGTTCACGTCGCTTGCCAGCTCCCATCTGTTGCAATCCGTGCAGCGTGTGGCCATTGACCAGCCAACGAAGAGGATTCTCCGAGTCGCTGGTTGCATCCTCGCGGACGACAAGCACACCGTAAAAATTGCGGACCTTGACGATCGCCGTGCGGTTTGCCGTTGTCCAGTGCGAGTAGACCACGATCCCAAGGATCATCCCCAGCCCCACGGTGACACAGATCTGGACAACCGCGTTGATCTCCAGGATATCCTTGATAATCAGGGCCGCCGCCACCAGAAAGACGACCAGCACGGCCAGGTTCAATTCCAGGTAATCGGTAAAAACAAGCGGACAGACGATGCTGACCAACAGACCACCAATCGCTCCACCGACCGAGATCATCAGGTAAAAAGAGGTCAACTGTTTGGCAGGCGGCTTACACTTGACCAGCTCACCGTGGCAAAACATGCAGGCCACGAACAGCATACCCAGGTGGATCAGTGTATTGACCACCAGGTTCTTGGCCAAGGCCTCGAATTCCGTCTGCAGACCGAGCATGCCAAAGACCGTGTCTACCGCCGTGGGCATGTAGACCAGGCTGACCAGCAGCATCGCCACGGCGGCCAACGGTGCGTAGAGACGCGTCCGATACCAGCCCGGTCGGTCGAAGCAGATAATGAACGTCAGCAGGTAAACACTCAGCGGGGCAATCCAGAAAAAGGGGATCACCGCCACGTCCTGGCAGAGGTAATTGGTGACTGCCAGCAGCATCACTGAGGCCAGAGCAGGCAACAGCAGCCAGGCCACCCAGGCCCAGCGACTTTCGATCCCCTGATCACTATCCGCAGCGGCTGAATCCCCTGCCGCCTCGTCCGAGCTGCCAGCCCGCAAGAAGCGATGGAGCAACACTGCCAGGGCGATCGCCAGCAGGCCATAGCCAACGTAGGCTCCCGACCAACCCCATCCCTGTTGCCGGGATGTCATGGCCGGTTCAACCAGGAAGGGATATGTCAGCAGAGCTCCGAGCGAGCCAATATTCGAGAGCGCATAGAGCCGGTAAGGCGAACGGCCCGGATAACGAGCGGCAAACCACGACTGGATCAGCGGTCCGGTGGCAGACAGCAACAGGTAGGGGGCACCGACGCAATACAGCAACAAGAACAGGATCCGCAGCGTCGGCTGACCTGCATCGGTCGGCTTCCAGGCATCGGTCGGCAAAATAGGCAACATCAAGAGCGAGAGAACGACCAGCACACCGTGGATCCAGGCCTGCCGCTTCAGCGGCACCAGTTTCGACAGCAGGTGAGCGTAAGCGTAACCGAGCACCAGCATCGATTGGAAAAACAGCAGGCAGGTCGTCCAGACCGACGGACCGCCACCAAACCAGGGCAGGATAATCTTGCTAATGACCGGCTGAACCTGGAACAGCAAGAATGCTCCCACCAGGATCGTGCTGGCAGCGAGCCAGGCAAAGTTTGATTCGTTCTGCTTCGCCATCGCAACTCCCTCAACCGTCACTCACTTGAGGACTGCTCGTGCAACGTCACCAGCATTCCCTTGAAGGCCGGAGTGCGCGACTGGGCGTCTGCCCGCCGGGAAACCAGCTGGTTCGCCTCGGGAAAATACATCAGGGCATTGCCAGCGCGAATGGCATCGTAAGCTCGCACGTGAATTCGGTCCAGTTCACCTGTCTCGCTGCGTACAGTCACCAGCTGATCGTGTTCCAAGCCGCGGCGTTCCAGGTCATCAGGATGCAGCAGAATGACATCCCGCCGATCCTGGCCACGATAGTAATCTTCATCCTCGTAGACGACCGTATTGAACTGCCCCTCGCTACGAACGGTCATCAGCCGCAACTGCTCGCCATTCCCCTTGAGGTCGGGCAGCTGGTGGATATGAATACGGGCCTTACCGTCGTCCGTGGCAAATCGCGGCTGGTGAAATGTCCGGCCATCGATCTGGAATTCCTGTTTCGTATCGTCAATCTCGCCGATCGCCTCAAAGCCGGGGACCACGCGGCTGATCGCCTGGCGGATCGTGCCGGTATCCTTCATCGACTGCCAGTCAATCGGGCTGTCATCAGCCAGCACACGGTCGGCGATCTCGGCAATCACCTCGACCTCGCTACGGGGACCCTGGTGGCGTGACGGGCCACCGTCGCTGAGTCGCACAAAGTTGAACATCGATTCCTGCGTGGTTGGCTGTGGCTCTTCGTCGCGAGCCAGCACAGGCAAGATCAAAGTTTCTTCAGCAAGTCCATGCAGGTGGCCGGTATTGAGCGCTGTACTGAGGTAGACCATGCCGTCAAGTTTCTGCAGCGCAGCGGCGGCATAGCGAGCGTCCGGATTGGAGCCATACAGGTTACCGCCGAGACAGAAGGCAAACGATTGCTCTCCGCGGTGGGCCGCTTCCATGCAGGCCAGCGTGTCCATCCCCTCGCTGCTGGGCAACTGCACGCCAAAATGCTCCTGCAGCGCGGCGAATATCGCATCCTTCAGCTTGGGCGTGACGCCCACCGAGCCGATACCCTGCACGTTGGAATGACCTCGAATCGGCATCAGGCCGGCATGAGGACGGCCAACCATCCCACGCAGCAATGCCAGGTTAGCGATCGCCTGGACATTCTCCACTCCGTGCTGGTGGTGCGTGATCCCCATAGTCCAGCTAAAGACGGTCCGACTGCTGGCAGCATAATATTCGGCCAGCTGGCCAATCTGCTCCTTCGACACACCGCTCTTCTGTTCGATCTCCGACCACGGCAGCTCGGCCAGCGCCGCACGCCACTCGTCGGCCCCGTGGCAATGCTCTGCAAGGAACTCTTCATCGGCCGCGCCAGACTGATCGATCTGCTTGGCAATCCCGGCCAGCAGCGCCAGGTCCCCGCCGATATGGGGTTGGATGTAGAGGTCGGCAATCCGGGTCCCAAACAGCAGGCTGCGAATCTTGCTGGGCACCTTGAACTTGACCAGCCCGGGCTCAACTGCCGGATTGATGACGATCACTTTGCCGCCACGCCGCTTGACCCGCATCAGCGACGTCATCAGTCGAGGGTGGTTGCTGGGTGGATTGCCACCGATCAAAAAAACGAGGTCTGCCTGCTCGAGATCCTCCAGCACAATCGTGGCGGTGCCGCTACCGATTGAGCTGCTGAGGCCAACTCCGCTGGCCTGGTGGCAGTAGAAGCTGCAGTTGTTGACGTTATTGGTACCGAACATCCTGGCGAAGAGTTGCAGCAGGAAGCCGGCCTCGTTGGAGCTGCGGCCGCTGAAGTACCAGAACGAGCGGTCGGCAGGCGTTTCGCAGAGCCGGCTAACGACTCGATCGATAGCCTCTCGCCAGCTGAGTGGCCGCAGGTAATCCATCCCTTTCTCATACAGCAGCGGCTGGACCAGCCGCCCGCAGGCTTCCAGCTGTCGCGGTGTGAACTCCTTCAGCTGGGCGATGCTGTACTGTTGCCAGAAGTCTTCCTGAATGGCCCCCTGCATGTCGGCGGCCATGGCCTGCAGTGACTTGTTGCAGACCTCGGGAAAGCCGCCCAGTTCGTTGACCATGCCGCCCTGCTGGCCACCCATACCGAGTGCACAGGTTTTGCAGGCATTGCGTGTCCGCAATGCCTTGTACATCTTCCAGAGTCCACCAGACTGGCGCGCTTTCTTCCAGGCATAGTGAATCGCGTGCCAGCCGCCACCGTGCTTGGCCATCAAGTTTTCCTCACAACCGCTTGTGATCCCGCGGATCTCGCCTGGCGGCGAGCAGCCAGCGGGTTGTAATGCTAGAGTTCCGCTACGTTGACAAAGACCTTCAGTGCCGACTTTTCCTCCACCAGCAATCGTATCATTTCCTCGTACTGGTCGAGACCATCGACCGGGTGAGTCAGGATTCGCTGCAGCACGCCGGGAAAGGTGACTTCACCCAGTGCCAGGTCCTGGATGCCAGCTTCAAAGTGACGACGGTTGGCATTTACCGATCCGAGCAGCAGCTTGTTCCCCAGTACCCAGTCGATGTTAATCTGGTCAGAAGGGACTTCGGTGCGGCGATCGCCACCAGTGATACTGGTCCAGACCAGCACGCCGTTGTGGCCCAGCACATTCATGCTCTGAAAAGCGACTGCACTGGAGCCGGTCGCATCGACGATCAGGTCCGCTTTGCCGACCTGGCTGGCCAGCTGCTCGACTGATTGCTGTGTGGTACTGACATAGGTCGCCCCCATCTGCGTGGCGATTTCGGCGTTGAGCGTGGGGGGTTCGGAGCGGGCCAGCGAGTAAACCTCGAGGCCTCGCAGTCGCAAGATCAGGGCTGTCAGCAAGCCGATCTGGCCAACGCCCATGACATAGGCAATCCGTGGTTGCCAGACACGCATTCGCCGCTGCACCTCGAACGCCTGCTGGACCGCTTTGGCCGCACAACTCATCGGCTCCACCAGCACATGCAGATGAGCCAGGCCAGGCGGCAGCTTGACGATGAACTCCTGGTCCTCCACGAAGTACTCGGTCAGGTACCCATGCAGCAGGTTGATACCACGCTCGTAGTACGTCTGTTCGCTGGTCATATCGGACGTGCCGATCTGGTCATAGATCGAGCCACCTGGCCGGCGTACCGTGGCGGTCACCAGGTCACCGGGCTGGAGTTCCTTGACGTTATCTGCGACTGCCTCGACCACGCCAAAGCACTCGTGGCCCAACACGAGGAAATCATCACCTGGCGGAGAGTTGCCGTAGAGTGCGTCGTTGATCTCCCGATCGGTCGCATCCAGACCAACTTTCAATACCCGCACCAGGACTCCCTGGCCATCCGCCACGTCATCGAGCGACGGCGCAGGGATCTCTTCGAGGTGAATACTGTTGGCTTGTCCGGGATAGACCGCGACAGCTTTCATATCAGTTCATTCCAGGGCGTCAGGTGATCGAGGAGGGTGTCGCTGACCATTAATCCAGCGACATGGTCACGGTCTTGGTTTCGGTGTAGGCGCTGAGGCCATCCTCACCCAGTTCGCGTCCCTGTCCGGACATCTTGAAGCCGCCGAAAGGAGCGGCAGCGTCAAAGACGTCGTAACAGTTGACCCAGACCGTGCCGGCTCGCACATTATTCGCCACATGGTGGGCACGGGCGATATCACGGGTCCAGACAGCTGCAGCCAGCCCATAGAAAGTGTTATTCGCCCGCTCGATCAACTCATCCATGTCCTTGAAGGTCAGCACCGACATGACCGGACCGAAGATCTCCTTGGTGGCAATATCCATCTCATCGGTGACACCATCAAACAGGGTCGGCTCAACAAAATAGCCTGTATCACCAACTCGATTACCGCCACTGACACAGGTCGCACCGGCCGCTTTGCCCGACTCGACGAACCCCAGGATCTTGTCCATTTGGGTCTGGTCCACCTGCGGACCCTGCTCGGTCTCCAGATCGAAAGGATCACCCAACTTGCGTGAGCTGTTCATGCTCGTGACCCGGCTGATGAACTCATCGTGAATCGACTCTTCCACGAATACCCGGCTACCGGCACAGCAACACTGGCCCTGGTTGAAGTAGAGTCCGAAGTGTGTGCCGTCGATAGCGGCATCCAGGTCCGCGTCGGCGAAGATCACGTTGGGACTCTTGCCACCCAGCTCGAATGTCAATCGCTTCAGCGTGGGAGCTGCTTCGGCCATGATCGTCTGGGCCGTGATGTACTCACCGGTAAAGGCCACCTTGTCGATCCCGGGATGCCTGGTGATGGCAGCTCCCGCGGTCGGACCATAACCGGGAACCACGTTGATCACACCATCCGGAATCCCGGCCTTCTGTGCCAGCCGGGCCATTCTCAGGCAGGTCAGCGGCGTCTGTTCGGCGGGCTTCATGACCATCGTGCAACCAGCCGCCAGAGCCGGCCCCCACTTCCAGGCCGCCATCAGCATGGGAAAGTTCCAGGGAATGATCTGTCCCACCACCCCGACCGGCTCCTTGCGGGTGTAGGTGAAAAAGTTGCCGCGGACGGGAATTGTCTTACCGTGAATCTTGTCAGCATAGCCGGCGTAGTAGCGCAGGCAGTCGATCGTCAAGGGCAAATCGATATTCCGGGCATCGCTGATTGGCTTGCCGTTATCGAGCGTCTCGAGGGCTGCCAGCTCGTCGATCTCCTCCTCGATCAGATCGGCAAAACGGTGCATCAATTCGCCCCGCTCGCGAGCATCCATCGATCGCCAGGGACCGTTATCAAAGGCATTGCGAGCTGCCTTGACCGCCAGGTCAATATCGTCCGCGTCCCCTTCGGCGACCTGGGTAATCACCTCTTCGTCGGCCGGATGGATCGTCTCGAATGTCTTGCCACTCTGGGATGGCTGCCACTGACCGTCGATAAAACACTCAGTTTGGCGAATGGTCGGTCTGCTGACAGTTTCGATCGCGGAGGTCATGACGATGCTCCTCTGGAGAGGGGGTGAGATTCAGGGCCGACACGGCACAGGACTGCTAGCAGGCGCCGACAGTGAGGACGATTCTACTGCTTCCTACTTCAAGGCAGCAAGTCACCAGCAGCCGCTCGGCATTCAGGCGGGAGAAGTTCGCAGCAGTTGACAGCCCAGCTTCTGCATCTGGCTGGCAAGTTCCGCATAAACTTGCTCGTCGGGAACCAGTCCGACGATCGCTCCACCGGAGCCAGCAAACTTGGCAGATGCTCCCACCGACCTGGCAGCGTCGACCATCGCCAGGTGGCCAGGCTGGACGCTGCAAATCGATTGCCGCAGGTCAAAGTTCCTGTCGATCAGCTCTGCCAGCTGGCCGCTGTCGCCCGCATCGAGTGCCAGGCGGGCCTGGTCGGTGATATCCACAAGTTCCTGCATCACGGACAACAACTCGGTGTCGCCCTGCAGGTAACGGCTGCGGAGGTCGTTGTGAGTGACTTCGGTCGGCTCGCCCAAATCGCTGCTGTAGGCCACATAAGCAGGCGGCAGCAGGGCTGCATCCAGCTGTTCGTAACCGCCGTACCAGAGCCCCTCCTGCTCGGTCATTGCCGCTGCGGTAAAGTCCATCGCCACCAGCCCCTCGCAAACCTGGACGACTCGATCCTGCAGGCCGGCGGCAATACCAAGTTCTTCCGTCTCGACAGTCAGGGCCAGCGATGGCTGCAGGTGCTGAGCAATCGGGACCTCGTAAAATTCCAACAGGGCACGCAGCGTGGCGACAATGATGGCGCTCGAGCCGGCCAGTCCTACCTGGCGGGGAATGTTGGTTTCATAGCGGATCGAGAAGTTGCGATTGTGAAGATCAAAGCGGCCATTGCAAAAATCGAAGAATCGCTTGATCGTCGCCTTCACCAGCCGGATACCGCCGTAGTAGCCATGTTGCTCGACGTCCCGCACCAGGTCGGCAATCGAACCAAAGCGGCCACGATCTTCCTGGCTTGGAATCACCTCCAGCTCTTCCCATTCGTAGAGCACCACGTCGGCATACAGCGACGGGATCGTAAACGCGATCGTCTTGCCGCCGTAACCATCGGACGGATTGCCGATCAAACCGGCTCGCGCGTAAGCTCGATGTTGTAGCATCTCCACGAGCTAGCTCTCCTCACTCCGGTTTATACGGTCTCGCACATGAGCTTCCGCTTGAGCACCGTACTCCGGATCGGAGAGGGCAAAGTCCAGGAAGGCGCGGAAGTAGCTATCGAAGTTGCCGATATCGTAACGTCGCTGGTCGTCAGGCAACTGCAGCCCGATCCCCTTGCCCCCTTGCTGAAGCACCTGATGGATGGCATCGGTCAACTGGATTTCGCCACCCTTGCCAGGACTGGTCTCCCGCAAGGCATCAAAAATAGCCGGGCTGAAGACATATCGCGCGGCCACCGCCAGGTTACTGGGAGCCTCTCCCAGCTCAGGCTTCTCCACCAGGTCCTCCAGCTCAAATAGCTCTCCGACCGGCCCGCGTGGCTTGGCAATGCCGTACTTGACGACGTCCTCGGCAGCAACCTGCTCGAAAGCAACCACCACGTCAGCCTTCTGCGTATGGAATTGTTCAATCATGCGTCCCACGATATCGCTCTGGGCATGCAGCCCGATAATCGAGTCACCGAGGGCAACCACCAGCGGCTGGTCCCCAATCAGCGGTGCAGCACAGAGCACAGCGTGGCCAAGTCCCAGCTGGCGACGCTGCCGCGTGTAGAAGTACTCCATCTCCTGCCGCTCAAAGTCCAGCTCCTGGAGGCTCTCTTCGCGGCCTGAATTTCGCAGGAACTGGATCATGTTCTCGTCAATATCGAAGTGCTGCTCAATCGACGTCTTGCCACGAGATGTAATGAACAGCAACCTGCGGATACCGGACAGAGCCAGCTCCTCAACCACGTACTGGACGACCGGCTTGCGTCCAACCGACAACATTTCCTTGGGCTGGCTCTTGGTCAGCGGCAGCAGACGAGTGCCATGGCCGGCAACCGGAACGACGGCAATATCTATCGTCATGTCAAAACCTTTGCCGCAGGGTGGCAACTGGCGATATCGCGACCGCCTCGGTCACGGCTGTTGCCTGAGCAGCTGTTGGAGTTCCTTCAGTACATCATCACGATTTGGATCCACTTCCGCCATCCGCTCTGCGAACGGCAAGGCCTCCTTGTAACGCCCCTGGTCCTGCAGGAAGCGGGCGATCGTCGCCAGGTAGAGAACCGAACGTGGCTCCAGCTCAACAGTTAACTTCAAGTACATCTCCGCTGCCTGGTATTCACCATTTCGGTAAAGCCCCAGGCCATAGCGATACTGGACGTCGGCAATCCGCGGAGCGTTGCCGGCATCACGGGCAAGGTTGACCAGCTCAGCTCGCCTCAATTGCACAATTTCAATACGCAGCGGCGACAGCTGTTGTTCCAGCTGTTGTGCCTCGGCAACCGTAACAGCCTGCATCCTTCGCATCGAAGCCTGGATTTGCTGGTCCAGTAATTCAGCCAGGTTGGAACGCGCCCCGGTAAATCCAGGCTCCACAAAAATCGCACGCCGGAAGGACTTTTGAGCGGATTGCATATCACCCAGCAGCTGGTAGATGTTGCCCAGCGAGACGTAGATGGCAGCCCGGTCGTTGTTGACAGCCAGCCCCGACCGGAGTTCCGTGAAGGCGTTATCAAAGGCGACACGTTCCTCGGAATTCAGCATCTGCTGTGGAATCGTTGCCACGGTCTGCACCGAGGCGATGCGGACGTTTCGCGACGGGTCCGAGAGCAGCGGCACTGCATATTTGAGCAGCTCGCGGTAGGGCGTTTCTGCTTCCCGGCTGAAGCCGCTGAGCATGGTAGCAGCAACTTCGCGGACCTGCGGACTCCTATCCCGAGTCGCCTCCAGAACCGCCTGGGCGTTCTCATTGGAGAGCAAAGGATCGAGCCAGGTGACAGCTGTCGCGCGGGCGACAGCCGGATAGTTGCGACCAGCCAGCACGGTCCGCAGCTGCTCGTCGGCTGTGGGAGATCGATTTCGGGCGGCGGCCAGAGCCGCGGCAAATCGAGGCGGCTCTTCGCCGGCGTCGCCATACCATGTGCGAGCGTGATCCGCAGACCAGCGATCCAGCTTGGCCAACTCATCCTTGACATCCTGATGTCCCTCGCGAGCGGCCCGCACCCAGTCGTTGTACTGCCGCAGGTGCAGTTCCTGTTTACGTTCTTCAGGCAACGTGGCGCGGTCGAGGTGGCAACGGCTGCAGGCGTTTGGCGTTCCCAGCTGGAGACTCAAGTCGGGCCGCGGGATGCGGATGCTATGATCGCGACGGGGGTCGACTTCCATATAAGTTGTTTCAGGCATGTGGCATTCCACACAGGAGGTGCCCGTTTTGGCTGTGTGGTGATGATGCGAGAATGCGTCGTACTTGGCCTGCGGGTGCTGGTGGCAGGAAGTACAGGTCTGGTTACCGTTCTGCTTCAGCTGGGCTGTGTGAGGATCATGGCAGTCGGTGCAGCGGATCGACTTGTGATACATCTTGCTCTGAATGAAGGAACCATAGACGTAGACCTCCTCCATGATCTGCCCGTCGGCGTGGTACAGCGACGGCAGCAAGGGGGCGTTACTGAAGTGATCATAAAAGTCGGCGCCTGGCTCAAAACCTGGGTGAATCACGCGGCGGTGCGAGTGACAGGGAGCACAGCTTTGGATCTCTGTCGTGGGGTCCTCTCCCTTGAGACGGGCCAGGCCGTAACCGTAACGGCGGTCCCAGAACAGCGACTTGGATTCCGCCAGCTGGACATGCGTGCTGCCCGGACCGTGACAGGCCTCACAGCTGACATCGATCTCGCTAAAGCTGGTGTGGTAGAGACCGGTCTGCAGGTCATAGTTTTTCTGCAGGTTGGTTGAATGGCAATCGGCGCAGGAGTTGTTCCAGCGCGAGGCAATGCCGGTCCAATGCAGATCGTCACCCGGCTGGATCTTCTCATGCACGTCTGGCGGATTCAGGAAATACCATCGTTTACCCTCGGTGTCCCAGGTGATCCTGAGCACCTGCAACTGGCCGATTCCCTGGCTGTCTTCGGCCGGCCGCGATTCCAGCTCGACCATGTACTGCTGCAGCGGCTCGACTCCCAGCACGTACTGGACCTGGTAATCGTGGAGCTGACCGTCTGGTCCCTCGGTTTGGACCATGAACCGGTCATGCTCGCGGTACATCCGCGACCTGACCCCAAAATGATCGATCGTGGCATTGTCAAAGTCGCCCAGTACAGTCGACTCGGTTGCCAGGTCCATGGCCAGGTCATGGTGTGAACCACGCCACTTTTCCGCTTGGTCCTGATGGCACTCGATACAGCGGGTGCGGCCCACAAAGGTCGGCTTGATGCCCTCAGGAAGTGTCTGAAACCAGTCGTAGCCGGGGATGGCAATAACGACCAGCAGCAGTGCTGAGGCTGCCACCAGCCAGCGAATCCAGCGGCGTGGTGGAGTGGCTGAGGCTGAGTCCATAATCTGTAACGACTGGAAACGGACAGCGGTAAAGGCAGGCCCTGAAACCACAGAGGCTGTTGCTTGTTTGATTATCAACCGCCCCCTAGAATGCGGCAACCATCCGGCCAACGGACCTGATCACAATTCCCCCTGCTGGTGGTCCGGTTGTGCCGACATTCGATGTTGTGCCGCCCACGACGAAAGGGCAGGCAGTCCTGGGATCCAGAACAGGGAGTGCCGCTGATGCAGGCAGACGATCAGCAATCGACACCAGAGCAGGAAGAATCCACCTCTGCCGTGACCGGCCAGCCGATTCTCTCGCGGCGCACGCTGCTCAAATCACTTGCTGTCGGCGGAGTCGGCACGCTGGCCTTCCAGCGGGCCCTGACAGCTCGAGTCGTTGCAGCCGGCACCGTTACGCCGCAGATGATCGAGGAGGCCCAGTGGATCGCCGGACTTGAACTGGATGAGAAGGATCGCTCATCGACCGCCTCGCGGGTGCAGCGAGCGCTGAACCAGTTTGACGCCATTCGCGATGTGGACGTCGATTATTCCGTCCCCCCGGCACTCCATTTCCACGTAGCACCGCAGCAACCAGCCTTCAACGGCCCGCTGGGAAGTGTGACACCGAGTGAAGAAGTAGCTCCGGCATTACCCGACTCGCCCGAGCAACTTGCCTTTATGCCGCTGACGGAACTGGCTGCCTTGATTCGAACCCGCAAGATCAGCTCAATGGAACTTACCAGGCTCTACCTGGGGCGACTGGAAAAGTACGATCCCCTGCTCAAGTGCGTCGTCACGCTGACTCCTGAAACTGCCCTCGAGCAGGCCGCACGAGCTGATGCGGAGATTGCAGCCGGCCGATATCGCGGGGCACTGCACGGCATTCCCTGGGGTGCCAAGGACCTGATCGCTTATCCCGGGTACCCGACCAGCTGGGGAGCCCCGCCCTTCAAGGACCAGGTGTTCGAGCAGAAGGCGACGGTAGCTCAGCGGCTGGAGCAGGCAGGCGCGGTCCTGGTTGCCAAGCTTTCGCTGGGCGCCCTGGCAATGGGCGACCGCTGGTTCGGTGGCATGACTCGTAATCCCTGGAATCCCGAGCAGGGCTCGAGTGGCTCGAGTGCCGGTTCGGCAAGTGCCACTGCTGCCGGACTGGTCGGCTTTGCCATTGGCAGCGAGACGCTCGGCAGCATCGTCTCGCCCTGCCGGCGATGTGGCACCTCGGGCTTGCGCCCCACTTTCGGACGCGTCAGCCGCCATGGCTGCATGTCGCTGGCCTGGAGCATGGACAAGCTGGGGCCGATCTGCCGGTCGATCGAGGACTGCGCCCTGGTGTTCGGCGAGATTCACGGTTTTGACGGCAAGGACCCCTCGGCCATCGATCGACCCTTCCACTGGCCGCCGCGCCGCAACCTGCAGACTATCCGCGTGGGCTATACGGAAAATGGAAAAGCACTGAAGGACCGTGAGGAACTGGCGGTGCTCAAGGAGCTGGGCGTCGAAATGGTGCCGATCGAGTTGCCGCATTTCCTGCCGGCCGGAGCACTGACGATCATTCTGAACGTCGAGTCAGCAACGGTCTTTGACGAGTTGACGCGGAAGGGAATCACCGAGGGACTCAACAGCTGGCCAAGCACATTTCAACAGGGCCAGTTCATTCCGGCCGTGGAATACCTGCGAGCTAACCGTGTCCGCACGATCCTGATGAAGGAAATGGAAAAAGTGATGCAGGAGGTGGATTGTTACGTGGGTGGCAATGACCTCACGATCACCAACCTGACCGGACACCCAACCGTCGTGCTGCCGGCAGGATTTAACAACAACGGTGCCATCGAAACTCCCTACTCGGTCACCTTTACCGGCCAGCTATGGGGTGAAACCGACCTGCTGACAGTGGCCCATGCTTACCAGCAGGCCAGCGGCCAACATCTCAAGCATCCCAACTTGCCCGATCCGGAAGAGACCCCGCAGTGAATGAGAATCTGAATCCCAGTGACGTCGAGTCAGGACTAGTGCGGATCGCCGGTGTGCAGATGGATGTGGCTCTAATGGAGCCAGAACAGAACCTGGCCACGATGGCAGAACGCCTGACAGAAGCTGCTGGGCAGGGAGCCCGGCTGATCGTGTTTCCCGAATGTGCCGTCACCGGCTACTGCTTTGACAGCCTCGAAGAGGCCCAGCCACTTGCCCAGCCGATCCCGGGTCCGGCCACGGAGACGATTAGCGAGCTGTGCAGGCAACTCGATGTGTTCGCCGTGTTCGGCATGCTCGAAAGCGACGGCGACCGGGTCTTTAACGCCTGCCTGCTGACTGGGCCCGATGGAGTGGTTGCGTCCTACAGAAAAATTCACCTGCCCGGACTGGGTATTGACCGATTCGTGACACCCGGCGATCGGCCTTTCCAGGTCCACCAGGCCGCTGGCCTGCGGATTGGCATGAACATCTGCTACGACGGCTCTTTTCCGGAATCCTCACGGATCATGGCACTGGCTGGTGCCGACCTGGTCGTACTGCCTACCAACTGGCCACCCGGCGCCGAGTGTTTCGCCGCCCACGTGATCAATACGCGGGCCATGGAAAATGGCATCTTTTACATCGCGGTGAACCGAATCGGCACAGAGCGGGGTTTTCCGTTCATTGGCGGCAGCCGCATCTGTGGCCCCAATGGCAATACGCTCGACACCGCCGACCACACCGAACCGGCAATACTCTACGCGGATGTCGATCCAGCACGTGCTCGTAACAAACGCTACGTGCGTGTGCCGGACAAGCACGAGATCGATCGCTTCGCCGATCGCCAGCCCCACTGGTATGGGGACATTTCCGAATAGCCTGGCCTGCAGCGGCCGCTGATTCGTTCCGCTGCTCAGCGAGCCTACTCCGCTTCCACCGTCGTGATGAGTGTCCCGATCGAGCCAATGCTGGCCGTGATCTCGTCACCAGGCTGCAGGTAAGTTGAGGTGGTGTTGCCGACACCGTCCGGCGTACCGGTGGAGATGATATCTCCTGGCTCGAGCGTTACGAAGCTGGAGATGAACTCGATAACTGCCGCCACGGGAAAAATCTGGGCCGCAGTAGAGGAATCCTGGCGAAGTTCACCGTTGACACGCAGCTGCAGCGAAAGCTGCTGGGGATCGTCAACGCTGTCCGCTGCGATCAGACACGGCCCACAGGGGCAGAAGCTATCGTGCCACTTGCCATGTAGCCAATCAAAAAAACCATCCTTGGTTCGCTCTTTGCGATTGGAGTTGGGTCGGAACTTGCGATCCGAAATGTCATTGATGATGGTAAAGCCAGCCACATGGCCCAGCGCGTCGGCCTCGGCAATGCCCTTGCCGCCGCGTCCGATAACGATCGCCAGCTCCAGTTCGTAGTCAGTCGAGTTAGGATTCACCGAGGGTATCCTGATCGGCTGGCCGGGATTGGTGAGTGTGGTGCTGGGGGGCTTCATAAAGACGTAGGGAAACGTCTCAGCTCGTTCTGCAGCTATCTCGCCACCCTCTTCGATGTGCTTGGCATAGTTGCCAGCCAGCAGGAACAGTTTGTTGGGCCGGGGGATCGGCACCAGCAACTGCACCTGGTCGATCGGCTGGCATAGCTCGGCCGACTGGTCGGAACCATCGGCTGCCAGCCAGGCGAAGAGCTGGCGACAGGCGTCGCGATGCTCGCCGTCGGGTCCCAGCAGCGAGAGCAGGCACTCGGACTCCAGCGACATTGGCTGGCCCGTGGCTGTTGCGTAGGTCGCAGCCGCTGCGGCAAGTGAAATCACAGATTCGTCGTTGTAAAAACCAAGCTGGACGCCGCTGGCGTCAGAAAATCGGCAGACTCGCATGGACCGCTACTCCTCACACTAACCACTGAAAACTAATCACTAACCACTGACAACTAATCACTAACCACTGAAAACTGGCCACTCACCTATCCTATCGAGCACTCTACCCGGCGGCCCTCGTTGGAGGCCTGGTAGATGGCCTCGATCAGCTCCAGCACGGAGACCATCGAGGCGGTTGAATTTCGGCAGCTGCCACCCACCGTGGCAGCCTGGATCCAGTCGTTGACGAGGGCCAGGCCATTGCGGCCACCGTAACCGGAAACGTCATCGGGCGGCACGACAAATTCTTCCTCGGTGGCATACCACTGCGGTTGCGGGCCATGAATCTCCAGCACGCCTCCGGTCCCCTCGCGGCCCGGATCCCAGTGCACCCAGCGTTCGCTGCCCCGAATGCAGACATGAGCTTCACCAGCCCAGCGAGGCACCCAGTAACCACCCAGGAAAGTTGCCAGTCCGCCGCCGGAGAGGTCCAGCAAGGCTACACCGCCATCCTCAACATCCACCGGGGTGCTGGATAAGACTCCGACACGACTGGTAACTCCGACGACCTGCTGACCGCTGATATACAGCAGCAGGTCAAGGAAGTGACAGGCCAGCCAATTGAAAAATCCGGCCTGGCTGACATCGGGGTCAAACAGGTAATGTTCGGGGCCACGTCGCTTCACATCGCTGGTGACAAACGTCATCTCAATGCTGATCAGCTTGCCAAAGCGACCATCGGCGATCATCTCTCGGAGTCGATTGGCGGCGGTATCATAGCGCCAGTTATAGCCCGTCTGGAAGGCGATGCCGGCAGCGTCGACGGCGGCGGCGATACGTCGAGCATCCTCGAGCGAGCCGGCAACAGGTTTTTCCGCCAGCAGGTGCTTGCCTGCTTCTGCCAGCTGGCACAGTACGTCGGGGCCTTCCTGATTCGACAGGCAGACCACCGCGCCGTCAAAATCGCAGCCGGCCAGCAGCTCATCGACCGACTCAAAACGAGGCAGATCGGCGTAACGCTCTTCCAGGCTGCTGATGGCACCATCATAAGCGGGCACCAGGCCGACGATCTCGGCGTCATCGGTGACGTTATTGAGCAAGTCTCGCCAGCCAGATCCGTGCGGATTATTGACTCCGACGAAGGCGAGGCGAAACATGGTCAGCTTTCTCTGAGGGCCGGTACAATCTCGCTGCGAGCGGCTGCCATGGCTGGAACCAGGCCTGCCATCACGCTTCCCACAACGGTCATCACGACGCCGCTGAGTAGAAGTGAAAAGCTCGGCGTAAAGGCGATTGTGACAGCTTCAGCGGCAATCGCCAGATGGGACAGAGATAATGTCCCCAGCGACAACAGCACGCCGAGGCCACCACCGACTGACCCGACCAGGGTCGTTTCGACCAGCACCAGCAGGAAGACCTGTCGATTGGTAAAGCCCAGCGTTTTCAATACCGCGTGTTCGCGGACGCGATCCTGTACCGACATCAGCGTGGTGGTCGCCAGCAGCACGAGCAGCAGTCCGACGCAGGAGAGTCCCAGATAGTGGGACAGGCCGATCAACTGAGTCAGGTCGCCGAGGCTCTTGGCCTGGAAAATACCCTTCTGCCGTGTATCGGTTTCCACCGAGCCGCTGCGCAGAGCGTCGTCGATCTGGCTGGCCTTGCTGTCCGCATCGACTCCGTCCGACAGCAGGACTTCAAATTGAGTCACCGTACCATCGGTACCCTGACGCTGCCGCCGCTGCAGGTATTCCAGGTGGGTGTAGATATAGTTTTCCTCGGCCTCGTTATTGCTGGAAAAGATCCCGGCCACATTGACCGAGTACTCGCCGATGGAAAACTTGTCTCCCGCCTCAATTCCTCGCCGTCTGGCTACCGCCTGACCAACGACCGCTGCACCCTGGTCTTTGTCAAAGTTCCCCCAGCTACCAGAGATCAGCTCAAAATCACGTACTTCACGCAGCAGGTTCGGCGGCACACCATAGAACACGATCACATCCAGGCTGGCGCGACAATTGTTCGTGAAGACCTTGATTGGCACGACATGATTGACTCCACCCAGCTTCTGAATCACCTGGTCATAATCTTCTGGCAGGTTGCTGGTCGCCGGGCAGAACTTGTTGGCCTGAAAGACAATCAATGACCGCTTCGCCTCGCGCTGCTGGGCCAGGCTGTCGAGTCCCTGCTGGACCGAGCCAATAAAGCAGTAGATGAACATCGCCACTGCGGCTCCCGACATTGTCAGGGCCGTTCTGAGGCGATGTCGCCAGAGCGTCTTGAAGACATAGGGCAGGAACTGGAACATCAATCCGCCCCCTGGGTTTGGGCAAGTTTCTGCGACGGCACGAGCTTGCCATCGATCAGCAGCAGCTGCCGATCAGCAACAGCGGCTGCATCGATATCATGCGTTACCATCAGCAGGGTGGTACCAAGCTGGCTGTTGAGTTCGACCAGCAGATCAAGGATCTGCTCTGACGATTCCCGGTCGAGGTCGCCGGTCGGTTCATCGGCAACGACCACACGAGGATCTGCCACGATAGCCCGACCGATTCCCACACGTTGTTCCTGGCCTCCGGAAAGCTGTCGGGGGTAATGGTTGGCACGATCCATCAGGTCGACCGCCTGCATCGCAATCTGCACTCGCTGTCGCCGCTCTTGACGTGTCAGTGGCAAGAGCAACAGTGGCAGCTCAATATTCTCATAAGCGGTCAGGACCGGGATCAGGTTATGAGACTGGAAGACATAACCGATATTGGCGGCCCGCCAGCGAGCCAGTCCGGCACGCGAGAGCGACTCCAGCTCGGTGCCATTGACCACGATGCTCCCCTCATCTGGCTTGTCGATGCCGGCAATTAGGTTCAGCAGCGTCGATTTACCGCTGCCACTGGCTCCCATCAAGGAAACAAATTCGCCTTCCTGGATCTGCAGGTCGGCTTCGCGCAAGGGAACGATCAGCTCATCGCCCTTGCGGAACTGGCGGCTCACTTGTTGTACATCCACAATCACGGTCATGCGGTGTCCTCGTGGAATCTTACCCTGCTGATTAATCGTTTACGGCGGCCTCTTCCACTGTCACGCGGTCGCCATCCTGCAAACCTTCCGTGGGTGACACAATAATCCGACTGCTGGCCGTAAGTCCCGACGTGATCAGTACCAGTGAGCTGTTGCCCGGACCACTTGTCTCAACCTGTACTCTACGAGCATGTGCTCCGTCGGCAGCGACGGCCCAAACATAGGGACCACTGTCACCTTCACGCAGATGCTGCCGCGGCACGTAAATGCTGATCGATTCGGTGTTGCCGGCCGCAGCACCAGCTGAGTCGACTGCCAGGAAAGTCACATCGACCAGCATCTCCGGCTTGACCAGCTCGGGAGCACCGTGGATGGCAACCTTGACCTCAAGAGTATTTTTCTGCACATCCGCCTCCGACGTGAGGT
>CAUZOB010000042.1:0-28860 GCA_963581185.1 Planctomycetota bacterium
TCGAAGCCTTCAATCGCAGTTCCTTCGCCGGCATGATGAACTATTACAAGGCGAATTATCCCCGTGCACCCTACAAGGAGCCGGAACGACTTCGCGTCCAGATCCAGTGCCCGGTTCTGGTGATCCACGGTCTCGACGACAAGGCGTTGCTGCACGGAGCACTGGACGGAACCTGGAAGTGGATTGACAACGAATTGACGCTGGTCACGATACCGGGCGCTGACCACTGGGTGCACCGTGATAAACCGAAGCAGGTCACACGCGCGATCATCTCCTGGCTGGATTCACATAAATAGGTGGCTGATGCAACACTTTTATGCACTCGACGTTATCGCGGAACTCCGCGACGCGGACCCTGAAATGTCGCCCTTTGTGGTAGTGAGTGGTTATTCACAAGCAGGGGACGGTGGCGGCGGCATGTTTCGCTGGCACGAGGATAGTACGGAGGAACCCGACGGCGGATTGGTGTTCGCCGGCAGTCAACCGCGAGGTCGCTGGAAACGGATTCCGGAAGCTGTTCATGACGTTCGCCATTTTGGGGCGAAAGGTGATGGCGACGACGCCACCAGCGCGATTCAACGGGCACTGAACGCAGCCGCCGGGGGAGGGAGTGTCTACATACCTTCCGGACGCTACCTGGTCCGCACGTCACTGCGCGTGCCACAAGGGGCACATGTTCACGGCGATGGTTTGTTCAGCGAAATCCATTACTACGGCCCACCGCAGACCGGTTGTTTCTCGTCAGACCGCCCGGAAATTTCGCAGGCAATGGGTTTTGCTCGCTTGAACGTGCTGCTGCAAGAAGAGAATACCTGGGCATTTGATTTGCGAGGAATCAGCTTCAGCAGGTTTGACCAACTGAGCATCCACATGCGCAAACCTCGCACGTCGGGTTTTTACGGCCCTGGTGACGGCCAATCACCTTACTACAACCTGTTCACGGCCTGCAGTATATCTGGGGCCGGTGATCATCGGCAGAACGGCTGTGTTGGGTTTGATTTCTGGTACGACGAGGGGGCCAGGCAATCTGCCAATGCCAACCAGGTGGTTGGCGGCCACATCAATACCTGCCAGTGGGCTGTCCGCTGTTATGGAACGGGCAATGTATTTTGTGGCCAGGTACTGGAAATGGTCGACACCGGTTATGAATTCAACCTGGCGCCGGATCGACTGAAGGATCAAAGCAAGGGGACGGGGAACGACGTTTTCGGTGTCTACACGGAATACGTTGATACCGTCATCCGCTCGGCGCACAAATCCTGTTACGTGACGGCCGAGTTAACAATGGTGACCGGCTACAAGCAGGTGTTTGAGGGTGATGGCACCGAGAACCAGATTGTTATTTCGCCGCATGACGGCTTGCTCGAGTCGAGCCGCAGTTTCATAAATCGGCGGATCGATACCCACGCGTCCTTTGATAAACGTGAGTGAACACCCGCCGTGGGTTAGCTCCCTCTCTCTTCTCAGCATGTTGGTCGGCGGCCCCGCTGTCATCGGCCCCACGTCTCTCAAAGGCTCTTGATCCGGCTGGTGTGTCGGGCCTTAAGCCTGGCCTTCGATTGATCTTGCTGGCTCAGCAAGGAAAGTTCTTCGCCAGCCGATGACAGGTCAGCCAACGCGCCATCGACAGTATCTGGCTCGTCAACGTCTGTTGGCGTGACTAGAGGCAGCAGGAGCAGCGGTGCCAGCGACAGTACCGCCGCCACGTAGAAGGAGTCCGTATAGCCCAGCATTCCGTGGATCGTGCCAACCAGGTTTTTTCCGATCACAGAACTCACATTTGAGAGCGCCATGTAAGTGGTGAAAACCGTCGCCAGTGCCTGTGTCCACGAGATCCGCATTGCCATGGAGAGGAATCCGACCGCACCCACGGCGATCAGGCTGGGGGACAATACAAGGTAGAGTGTGGCGAACCAACTGGTATGCCAAATACTGATTGTGATGCCATAGAACTCAGCGGAGGTTGCGGCAATGACATTCAAGACCGCATAGGATGCCATGCCGAGGACGAGAATGACGCGACGACCCCATAACTGAGAAAAGACGCCGGCCAAAAGGGCCAGTACCAATTCCGGACCAATCGCCGTGAATCGCATGCCCGATAAATCTACATGCGTCCAGCCAAGTTGCTCTTTGCAGATTCCCTTGGCCATGAATTTCCCAATTTCTGGACCGAAATTGTGGAAAAATGTGAAAATCAGGAAAACGAAGGTTGTCCGGAGAGTGAAAGCGACGACCATATTGATCCCGAGGATCCGCGGATTGCCATAGTTCTTTTCCTTGACAACGTCTTCGCCCCCGGAACTCCAGGGAAATCGCTTCTCTCCAGCCCGTTCCAGCCAAATGATTGGCAGGACCATGATACAACCGAGCAGCGCAATCTGGATCATGACCGCCATTTGAATCGATCCAGTCTGGCGGATGAGTTCTGCGAACAGGTACCCGCCTCCGCCATAGCCTACAAGCTTGCTGGCCCACATCATGCCGTTGGCGCGGCCCTGTTCATTGGCGGGCAGGATGTCCACTGCAAGCGCATCGGTAGATACATCTTGTAGCGAGGCAAATACATTGTGGATGAAGAACATCCAGGCCAGCATGTTCAGGTCCGCCGTTATATCTGGAACCAGTAGCACGCCGAGCAGAGTGACGGCCATGAGCATCTGCGCGCCGATAATCCATGGCCGCCGACGGCCCATAGTTCGTATGGTGACCGTATCAATCAGCGGTGCCCAGATCAGCTTGAACGCCCAGGGCAGAAGAATGAACGATGCGACCGTTGCCGCCTCACCCACGCTGACGCCCTGGTCAATCAGGTAATTGACCAACGTGATATCCATGAAGCCCCAGGGGACACCCTGGGCTACATAGAGCGCACAAAGCACGGTCAGCCTTTTTTTCCTGTTGTCGGTCAGGCTCATGGCGGGAATAAACGCTTGCGGAGAGTTACGGTCAATCTTCTGGTGCTTAGGAGCGTGGACTGTAATATAGTGAATCCGTACGCTGCGTGTGTCGTATGTCAGTCGAGTTAAAAGCAGGAGGCGCCAGGCCGTGGTCGAACGAACAGAAGTGCTTCGCAATGCCCAGGAGATCCAAGAGTGGATTATTGATCACCGCCGCACGATTCATCGGCAGCCAGAACTGATGTACGAGGAAGTCAAGACGAGCCAGCTGGTGCAGGACACCCTGAGCGGCCTCGGCGTCAGTTTTCAGGCGAACATTGCGGAAACCGGCGTGCTGGCCACGATCGGTTCCGGGGCGGCTCCCTGCGTGGCCCTGCGAGCTGACATGGACGCGCTGCCGATCCACGAGGAAACGGATGTTGAATTTCGCAGCCAAGTCGATGGAAAAATGCATGCCTGTGGACATGATTGCCATACCGCTATGTTGCTCGGGGCGGCGCGACTGCTGAAGGATCGTGAAGCCGACCTTCCGGGGACAGTCAAGCTACTGTTCCAGCCCGCCGAGGAGGGTGGTGCTGGCGGGCGGCGTATGTGCGCCGAGGGGGTGCTGCAGAATCCGGACGTTCAACGCATTTTTGGCCTTCACGTCTGGCCGCGAGTCCCCGTTGGAACCGCTGCCTCACGCGCTGGAACCTTCCTGGCAGCCGCTTCATTCCTGAAAATGACCGTACGCGGCAAGGGCGGCCATGCCGCCATGCCGCACATGGCGATCGATCCGGTGGCGGCAACTGCAAAGATCATCACGGAACTACAGACGATCATCTCGCGAGAGCTTGATCCACTTGAGGCCGGCGTGATTAGCATTACGGCAGTCCACGGCGGCGAGGCATCCAACGTTATCCCGGAAACCGTTGACATCAAGGGTACAATTCGATCGCTCACAATGGAGGGCCTGCAAAACCTTCAGACCCGAACCGTTGAAATATCCGAAGCGATTGCAGCCGCGCACCGCTGTACAGCGACTGTGGAATACCCTGGCCACGATTACCCCCCGACAGTAAATGACGCTGATCTCTGGAGTCACGGGAAGGAAATTGCCACAGAACTCTTGGGCGATGGCCAGGTGTTCGATGTGCCGCCGGTCATGGGGGGCGAAGATTTTGCCTACTACACCGAACAGGTGCCCGGATTATTTGTCGGCCTGGGTGTCGGCAACGATGAGATTGAGGCGTCGTACAATGTCCATCACCCGCTTTTCAAAGTAGATGAATCCGCTTTGGCCGTGGGGACTGCCATGCACGTCTGTTTCGCAGTTGAATCGCTTGAGCAACTTTCCCCGTGAAGCCTGACGTCCTAACCTGCCCGCACTAACAAACGGCTGTTGCGATGAACGAAGTCACGACACCACCAGACACGGCACTGCAACCACTCACGCCGGCCCTGATGTCCAGGAATCCGCTGGCCTGGCTCAGCGTGTTTGGCCCTGGCGCTATTATTGCATCACTCACGATCGGCACCGGCGAACTGATTTTCTCAACCCGTGGCGGGGCTCTGTTTGGATATCGGATCCTGTTCCTGTTTGTGATCATCTCGCTGCTCAAGTGGGGCCTGGTGTTTGCCACCTCCCGGCACATTGTGCTGACGGGGGTTCACCCCTATCGACGGATGGTGGACCTGCCGGGCCCGCGAGGTTGGCTGCCAATTTCGCTGCTGATGCTGACAGCTATTGCGATGCCCATCTGGGTCAGTTTTCACAGTGGCGTGTTAGGTAATTTCGCCAGCTGGATTACCGACACTCGCGGCGGCTGGAATGGCACGGTCCAATATGCCTGGGGCGCCAGCATCCTGCTGGGCATCCTCGTCCTTTCAGCGACCGGAGGTTATTCAGCGTTGGAGAGAATTCAGCTGACGATCGTTACATTGCTGGTCGCCAGCGCAACCATCACCCTGTTCCTCTACGATCCTCCGCCGGATTGGCTGGAAATGGCCAAGGGCTTTATCATTCCCCAGTCGTACACCTATCCAGATTGGTTGTACACAGCCAAGGATCTCTCCCCCGATGTCAAAAAGATTGCCAATTCCACCGAGTGGGTTGAGGCGACGCGGTATATCGGAGTCATCGGCGGTGCAGGTTTCGATTACATGGCCTACACGTCGTTCTTGCGTTCCAAGCGATGGGGCTGGGCAGGTGTCGATGTCGCCAGCCCGGAAATGCTGGAGGAAATGGCAGCCGACCCAAACCACCTCGCCCGCCGCTGGCTGCGAGCCCCACTGGTTGACTGCATCATCAGTTTTGTCATCGTCATCGCCTTCAGCGCCGTCTTTGTAGCATCTGGTGTCGTCGTGCTGGGGCCAGCCCACGAGGTCCCCACGGAGGACCGTTTACTGGATCTGCAAGCGAAATTCGTCGTGAATATCCATCCCTGGTTGCTACCGATCTATGTCGGCGGGGCTGTGCTCACGATGCTCGGCACTCTCTATGGAACAATCGAGGTTGCACAGGTGATTTTGACCGAGATCACGCGATCTGTGGCACAGCGATGGACTCCCGAAAGGGAAGCTCGCCTCAAGCGAATTGCCTTACTCTGGTGTGGCATCGGCGGATTGCTGGTCCTGGCCTATTCCGCTTCATATACCTGGCAGGGTGGCAGCGAGAAACCGAGGCTACTGATGGCCCTGATGACACCGGCCAACCTCATCACCGGCGTATTGTCTTGTGGAATCTTCTGTGCGCTGGCCGTCTGGATGGACCGTCGCTGGCTTCCGCGACCGTTACGCATGAACATGCCACTGATGGCACTCAACTTGATCTCGGCGGTCGCTTTCACCGGACTGGCGCTCAAGGGGTTCTGGGATAATCACGATCCCGCTGGACACTTCACCAAGAACCGCTGGTTTGCCCTTGGCGCAATCGCGGGCTTGTTCCTGGCCGGCATCGTGACAGCCGTGCTGCTCCAAAGAAAATCCAAGTCGAACCGTCCCGATGACGCAGCGACCAGCCACGGGGAGTGAATAGGGCGTGGCCCCTGAAGGACAGCGGCCGACAATTTGTCACTCGGCGCTGGGGACACTAGACTGTCAGAGGTTTTAAACATCTCCTGACAGCCAGCCCCGATTGCAACGCGACGAACCATGCCAGATAAAGCGCCAATCCAATTTGGCATGTTCATCATGCCATTTCACCCAGCGGAGAAGGAACTCTGCCAGAGCCTCGAAGAAGACCTGGAGCTGGTCGTCCAGGCAGAGAAGCTGGGTTTCTCCGAGTTTTGGGTCGGTGAACACCATACCATGCGACTTGAGCCGATCGTGATGCCAGAGGCATTCATCGCTCGTGCGGCTGGGATGACGGAGCGGATTCGGCTTGGTGCGGCACCCGTCTGCTTGCAGCAACATCACCCCGCACACGTCGCCTGCCGGCTGGCATTCCTCGATCATCTGATCGGTGGCCGCTTGAACCTCTGTTTTGGCGCTGGCAGTGTGACAGCGGACCAGGAACTTTATGGCATTGATGTAAAACAGTCGGGCGCCATGGTCCAGGAGGCGATCGAGACCATACTGCACCTCTGGTCAGAGGACCCGCCTTACCATATCGACGGCCAGTTCTGGCCGATCCACCTGGACGAATCCGTGGATGAAGAAACGGGCATCGGTTTTATCCCGCGGCCACTTCAGGATCCGTTGCCTACCATCCTGGTGCCGGCGATGAGCCGCAACTCGCCAAGCATGAAGATGGCCGGAGCCCGTGGCTTTGCACCATTTGCACACTGCCTCGTGACCGGCAATGTTGTCGCCGATTTCTTCGAGACATATGAAGCCGCCGCTGCCGAGGCGGGGATCACGCCAGATCGTTCAGAATACCGCGTGGCCCGTTCGATATTCCTGGCCGACGACAAATCCACGGCGGAGCAGCTGGCCCGCAGCAACTCGCTGGGTCAAAATTATGAATATATTGGCCGCCTGTTCGACAAGGGGCTGGGCCGCAAGATCTATAAGCGGGACCCGGAGATGTCCGATGCAGAATGCAATCTGGATTTCTTGATGACGGAACAGATCATCGCCGGGGATGTACCGACCGTCCTGGATCGACTGCTGCAATTGATCGAGGAGACTGGTCCGTTTGGCAACTTGACCCTGATGAGTTACGACTGGGACGACAAACAGAGTTGGTTACGAAGCATGGAATTATTTGCAGATGAACTGATGCCAGCACTCAATGCCGCAGTCGGTGGGACTGGCTGAACCCTCCATTAGAAGCGCCAGGAGAAACGATGTTAATTCAATTGAGGCATTTCGCGGCCGCCTGGCTGGCGGTCATGCTGGTCGGCGGGTTGCCGATCCAGGCCCAGCAGCCGCAGGCAGACGCCGCAGATTTCGTCGACCTGTCCTTGCTTGTTGCGCCCGAATATCCCTGCACCTGGCCAACAGGATTTCCGCGATTCCGCATTCGCCACTATATCCAGATTGGAGGGTCAAGCGTTTACAACAGCGATCTCCTGCAGATCGACGGCAACACCAGTACGCAACTCGATGTGCCTCCTCATTCAATCCCGCGGCCCGGCACCAACCTGCCTAACGAGGGACCTCTGGGAGCCCAGTTCACCGACACCGTGCCCGCCTGGCGGTTCGTCGGAGAGGCGTGTGTCGTCGATATCCGTGACTTGTTGGATATCGCCCCCAAGGGGATTAGCAGCCTGGTCCAGATCGAACATGTGAAGCGGTGGGAAGCCAAACATCGACCGCTTGGCGCGGGGGATGTGGCACTGTTGCGCAGCGACTATAGCGATCTTTATTACAAGCCCTTGCCTGCCGGTCGGCGTTTCATTTCCGAACCCCTGGAAAAGAAGGCGCCGGGTTGGCCCGACCCGCATCCCGATGCGATGGAGTATATGGCGTTGAAGGGTGTAACTGCAGTTGGTACGGACAGTCCCAGTATGGGCCCAATACCAGACCTGGCAGAACCAACACACTACGCCGGCCTCAAGCATGGCCTGGTCTTCACGGAAGGGGCGACGCGCTTATCCCAGCTTCCTGAGGTCGGATCGTTCTATTGCTTTGCCGGCCCGCGGCACGCGCTAGGGCCGTATGGTGAAGGCCGGGCCTTTGCGATCAAACCGGGACCGCTTGCCAGTTGGCTGCTGCAGGCGGCGAGGGAAAAGAATGTGACGGACCTGTCTGTCGTCCTCTCGACGGATCTGCCCGTTACCTGGACTGGTTTTGGAGTCGGCAATCACCGGCACCCTTATACCAAGGCGGACTTTCTCTATTCCGAGACACTCGACCTGTATCATCACACACATTTGATGGACAGCCACGCTGGAACGCACCTCGTGCCACCCTCTTATGCACTGCCGGCAAGAGGTTTCAGTAATCGCGAATACGCGCCAGCTATCCGTTCCTGGTTGCGAGAATACGAGCGAGACTTTGGCCGCCGCGGCTTCAGTTCGGTTACGACAGAACAGGTAGGACTCGACCAAACCTGTGGCTGGGCTCGTGTGATTAATGTGAAATCCTTGATCAACACAACCTCGCCAGGGGACTGGCCGTTATCGCCCGCCATCACTCCACAACAGATCCTTGAGTATGAAGCGATCGAAGGAGAATTACGCCCGGGCCAGATCGTGCTTTTTCAGACGTCGCATGTCGATACGTATTTCAAAAGCGGGATGGGAAGTTCGCTTTGCATTGCCGATCCCGTCAATGGTGACGCGGAGGGTTGGCCGGCCCCGAGTGCCGAAACGATCCAGTTGCTGGCCCGTCGTGGCGTCCGCTGTGTTGGCATAGATGCACCGACGCTGGGTGGAGTTGATCCCCGCTCGGCAGCCAGGACGTACTGGGCACTGGGCAGTTCCGGTATGGTCGGCGTGGAGTTCCTGCGGGGCCTCAATCAATTGCCGGCGAAGTCGTACTTTATCTTCGCTGCCGTCAAGATACGCGATTGCCATGGTGGCCCTGGCCGGGCTATCGCACTATTCCAGGACTAGACTGACGGCGGCCGCCGAATCAACTTAGGACGGCGTGCTGTCGTCATCGCTGACATCAAAGTCGGCCAGATCAAAGTCGAGATTCTCGTCCTCGACGGACGAAGAATCGTCCAGGTCGAAACCGAGTTCTTCGTCATCCGCCGTTTCCTCTTCGGCCGACAGTCCACCCAGATCGAAATCGAATTCTGTGTCAGCGATGTCGGGATCGGCCTGTTCGCTACTTGTGGCCGGGCCGTTCGGTTGGAACTGGCTGGCGATGTTCTCCAGGACGCTGTCAATTTCCGGCCCGCCGCCCGCTGCGTGCTTGAGTGATGTGCCAAAGGCGAGGTAAGCGTTTTCAGCGAAGTCCCGCGGGGCTGGATCGTCGCAATTCGCTGCCACGTTATTCACGATCTGGATACCTGCCCATCGGGTGTAGCGGCACTTCAGGCCCAGCAGGCTGGAATCGTTGGCGTAGAATTTTAGGAAATCGCCGATGAATGCCTTGTTGAGGCCAGAATACTCCTTGTAGCCCTCACGGTACTTAGCGAAGAGTCCGCTGGCAGGGCCGAGGAAAGGGTACGAGTACTGGACTTCGGATGCCGTCAGGGTGCGGTCGGCGAGAATGCAACTCACCATCATCCGCAGGAAATCCGATGTCAGGGCAAGAGTTACGAGCGATCTCCCAGATCCGGACTTCAGCAGCCGGTCAAGCGTCGGACCGAGCACCGCAGGCCTGCCGCTCTGCGAAACATGGGCCATGATCATGGCCCGCAGCTCTTTGATCGGCTGATTGACGAGATGCAGAATGGAGGGGGAGTTCATGGACGCGGACGTCGGGTGAAAATGCAACTTTCGAACTCCAATACTAGGCGACCAATCCAATTAATGCACTAACACGCCTCGGCGGCAGCGAAGAAAATACCCCCTGGCCGAGGTTTGATCCCTTCCTGGGCAGCTACTAAGATGATCGGCGTAACCATCTGTAGAGACGATCCTTCCATCGAGACCAGTAAACTCATGCGTCGATTCGCTACCACGCTGCACATCTTGTTGATCTCTGCCGTCCTCTTTGCAGTGGTCGGCCGCGAGTTTCTACAGTCCAAGCCGACGGAGACGACGGTTACGGAACTCGCCCCCGGCGTGTTCTTCCGAAAGACCCAGACGGAACCGGAATTCATCGGTTGCAACCAGGGTTGGGTTGTCTTCGAGGACTTTGTCCTTGTGATCGACGCCAATTTCCCGAACCAGGCGGACCATGTGATCAAGTTGATCCGCCAGCACACTGATAAGCCAATACGCTATGTGTTTGACACGCACTATCACGGCGATCATGCCGATGGCAATGCCCGCTACACCCGACTCGGTGCCATTGTTGTTGCCTCGGAACGCAGTAAGGCCCAATTCCAGACCAAGGGAATCGAAGGGTTCGAAAAGTCGCAGGGTGAAAAACCGGACGAATATGCTGACCTCAAGTATGTCCAGCCGTCACTCTACTTTCCGAACAGGTTGGTGATCGAGGACGAAACGCAACGAGTCGAGCTAATCCACTTCGGCCACGCTCATACGCTCGGTGACGCCGTTGCCTGGCTGCCCAAACAGGGGATATTGTTCACAGGTGACGCCTGCGTGAACGGAGCCTTTAATTACACCGGTGACAGCAACACGGAAAGCTGGATCACGGTCCTGAATGCGATGGAAGAGTTACCGATCAAGATTCTCGCCCCAGGGCATGGCGAACTTGCCGACAAGAGTCTGGTTGCGCTGCAGCGACGCTATTTTGTTGAACTCCGAGGAGCGATCGCCACCATGATCGGCGACGGACTGTCGCTCGATGAAATCAAGGAAAAGATCGATGTGCCGTTCTACCAGGAATGGACAGGCGTTGACGTTAAGACCCGGCTGGAGAACATCGAGCACGTCTACGCAGAACTCAAGAAATAATCGGATTGCCTGCCGCTGCTACTGGTCCCTGATCAGTTCTTTCGTCGCAGCCTGGAGAAGTCGGTGGGCCTTCAAGCCCGCGCCGCGCAGTGCGGTTGTGTCGAGGGGGCTATTCTCGAGCGGGTCTGAACTCATGCGGAAGTAACTTCCGTCGCTGTAGAGTTTCCATTCGGCGGTGCGGACCCAGTAACGCTTGCCTCTCTCACAAAACACCCAAGGCCGCGAGGATCGCTCAGGCTGTCGTAAGACGTCGTCAAAACTTCGTGAATGAACTTGCCCTGCCGGTTGCTTGGAACCCGCCAGGCGGACGAAGGTGGGCAGGATGTCAATAAAATCCACCAACGCATCGGTCTCAGAGTCGGCCGGCACAACGCCGGGCCAGCTGGCAATCGTTGGAACTCGTGTGCCAAGATCAGTCAGCTCTCCTTTGCCCCCTGGTACAGATCGGCCAGCTTGTTGTGAGACGACCGGTTTGCGCACAAGTTTCGACCCTTCCGCCGTCGCTATAAACGTTTTTGGCGTGCCGTTGTCCGCTGTGAAGAATATCAACGTGTTCTCTCGCAGGCCCAGTTGGTCCAGGCCGGCGACTAGCTTGCCAATCTGCCGGTCCATCGACTCAGCCATCTCCAGGTAATTCTCATAACGGCCTTTGGGTCCTAGCGGCACCGGATCATCCAGATCGTCGGTCACGTCATGGCACAGGGCCATCGAATAGAAGGCAAAGAACGGCTTGTCCTTGTTGCGGGCCATGAAATCCAGCAGAAACTCGACATAGATATCCGGACCGTAAGCGCCGTCCGTGTCGGCACGTTGCTCCCCGTTCTGCCAGATCAGGGGATCAAAATAGCGAGGCCCTTCGTGCCAACCGAATAGGCAGGATTCATTGAATCCGAGCCGCTGGGGATGAGAACGGTCTTTACCAAGTAACGTCAGTTGCCACTTGCCGGATATTGCCGTTTCGTAACCCGAGGACTTTAGCAGCTGGGCGACGGTCTGCTTCTCGTATTCCGCTGGAAAGGAGCCCCACTTGGGATTGTTTAGCTGGAACGGGTAGAGCCCCGTGAGCAGGCAGACCCGAGTAGGGTGACAGACCGGCATGCTGTAACAGTGCTGGAAAGTGAGTCCAGAACGTGCCAGGCCATCGAGGTGCGGCGTCCGGTAGGACTCGCCGCCATAGCACCCAAGTACCTCGCGGCCGACGTCATCCGCCAGGATGAACAAAATATTCGGCGGGCGTTCAGCAGAGCTCGAATTCGTGCTGAGGACGACGGTCAGCATAGACAGGACGATCAAAAGCGATCTGTTCATGGCTTGTCCATTCTCCTGTTTTTGTGGGACTGGTCTCAGGAGACTCTGTAGCGAGCCATTTTGTCCTGGTCGACCTCGATGCCGAGCCCTGGCGCGTCGGGAAGGGCAATGAAACCTCTGTCGATGACGAAAGGTTCGGTAATGATGTCGTCTTCGAGTCCATAATACGTCGAGTCATTACCGAGCGTATAGGACGGGCCGGATGCTGCCACATGGAGCATGGCGGCTGTCTTGGGACCGAGATCATGGCCACAGTGCATAATGCAAGTAGCACCGGCCGCCTCGACCACGTGGCCAATCTTTGCGCAGGGAAGGATGCCGCCGGCGATGTGAGTATCTGGCAGAATCAGATCGGATGCTCCTGCCTGCAAGATTTCCCATACACTGGCGGCGTCGATAACACTCTCGTTGAGTGCAATTGGAACGGCTGTCGCGTTGCGTAGCGTGGTTGCATCGCTCAGTGGTTCCGCCGGAATCGGCTGTTCGAGGTATTGCAGATCGTACTCAACCAATCGTTCGCAAAGCGTGGTGGCCTCCGCGGGTGAATAAGCTCGATTGGGGTCAATCCGCAAGTGCAGCTTCATTCCCACGGCATCCCGGATGCCGCGCACCATTTCCAGGTCCTCATCCATATCAGAACCCGCCTTGGTCTTAAGGGTCGTGAAGCCCTGCTCGACATACAGGCTGGCGATCTCCCCTGCCCTTTCATACGTCTGAATCCCCATGCAGGCGGCTAGCTCAATCCTCTCGCGAATAATACCGCCCAGCAGGGTGGCGACTGGAACACCCGCTGCCTTACCCCAGGCATCCCAGCTGGCGATCTCTATCCCGGACTTCAATCGCACCTCGAGAGGGCAATTCGCATGAAACTCCTCCATGTTGTCGACCCGTTTGCCCACAGCCCATTCTGCATCCTGTTGCATCTGCGCGATGTCGAGGCCTGGCAAGAAGTTAAGGTTGAATTCACCCAGACCCGTGACTCCGCTCTCAGTGAGGATTTCGACAATACCGCTGGTTGTTGTTGAGCTGGAGCGAATATGCGATCGGTAAGGCGCAATGGGGCTGGTCTGCGGGATATCAACGACTGAAACCTTGACTTCACGAATCTTCATGAGCAGGACCTCTACGGAGCTGGGCGGCACTTTCTGGTCCACATGCTAACAGTTCTCCCGGCGCGGGCCATCTTCCGATGGAGTAAAACTTTCAGCCGCAGCGGCCCGAGGCCTGCCTACTGCATGACAGCAGGAAAGGGCTGTACCATGGCAAGGGTGCGTCGCTTCGCGAACTGAGGAGTTTGCCCAATGGAATACCGATCACTGGGAAACACGGGACTAAAGGTCTCTCGGGTCAGCCTCGGAACAGGCGGACCGAGCCGCCTTGGCCAACGAACGCACGGTAATGAAGTTCGCAGCCACGCGGTTGTTCGTGCAGCCCTGGATGCCGGCATCAACCTGTTCGATACCGCAGCAGCGTATTCCGACAGCGAGGGGATCCTGGGACGGGCTCTGGTCGGCGTCCCTCGCGACAAATACCTGCTCGCTACGAAATGCGTTGTTCGGGATGAGCAGACAAACGACATCATTACCGGCGAGGCGTTCGTTGAATCGTGCGAGAATAGTCTGCGACAGCTGGCCGTCGACGAGATTGACGTATTTCAATTTCATGGCCTGGAGCCCTACAACTATGCCACTGCGGTGGAGCGACTGTTTCCAGTGGCCGAGGAACTTCAGCGAGCCGGCAAGATCCGATTGATAGGGGTGACTGAATATTTTTACCGCGACCCGGGCCATGAAATGCTACGGCAGGCCCTGGCGGACAATATCTGGTCCACCATCATGGTCAAATATGGAATACTGAATATGACAGCGGCGGACCATGTTTTTCCGCTTGCTGAGAAGCAGGGTGTCGGCGTCTTTAACATGTCTCCGGTACGATTGCGTTTGACCCGTGCTGAGAAGCTGGAAGAGTTGATTTCGGAATGGAAACAGCTGGGTTTGATCGCCGAGGATGCCCTGCCAGACAAGGATCCACTTGGCTTTGTGATTGGAAATGGTGTTGGCTCGGTGATCGAAGCCGGTTACAAATTCGGCGCGGCTCATTCAGCTATCTCCAGTGTCGTGGTAGGGACGGGTGATACCAAACATCTCAGCGACAATATCGAGACTATTAATGGCCCGCCGCTGAACGATCGCGTCTGCGACAAGCTGCGAGCGATCTTTGGCTCGATCGCCGAGACAGAGTTATTAAAGGACTAGCTGAAGCCATCCGGCCGCCAATGTCACCAGCGTGGTGACGTCGACTTGCCGCGGAGAGATTAATGATCGCCTGCCTTACTCGCTGCCTTGCCTTTGCGCTTGCCGCAACTGCCTGCCTGGGCCAGCTCAATGCGCAGGATGTCGCCGTCGATGGCAGCCAACTGTACCAGCAACTTTGTGCGGCCTGTCACGGCAAGTCTGGACTGGGAGATGGCCGCGCAGCACGATTTGTTTTTCCATCGCCGAGAAACCTTCGGCATGCTCCCTTCCGGCTTGTTAGCACTATCAATCGGGTACCTAGCCAAGAGGATATTCGGCGTGTTATTGAGGCTGGGATGCCGGGCACGGCGATGCAAGCCTGGAAGGACCTCGGCCAGGCCAAACTTGATGCCCTTGTGGAAACCGTGCTGGAAATAAGAGTCCGCGGTGCCGCCGAGCGTTACGAAATGGTGCTCCGCGAAACAACCGGCGAAACACCCGACGCAAGCGATCTGGATGAGGCGGCCTATATCCAACGGGTCACGGTGCCGGGTGAGGCCTGGCACTACGATGCCGGTTCGCCGGCCGATGAAGAACTTCTCCAGCGTGGCGCAGATGTCTATCAACGGCAAAAGTGCAACAGTTGCCACGGTGATGATGGTCGCGGAAGTCGCGGCATGGACCTGGTAGACCTCAGCGGTCGCCCAACATGGGCCGTTGACCTGCGCCGGGACAGATTCCATGGTGGGCACCTTCCGGCAGACGTGGCTCGGCGGATCTATCTCGGGATGCCCGGGTCCGGTATGCCAAGCAGCACAAACCTGTCCGCGGAAGACCTCAGGGCCCTTGTCGCCTACTCGTTATCCCTGGCGGATAAATCTCGAGTCGACCTGACAAACCATCTGCGCCGGGAACGCGCGATCGGTCGTTTTCTGGCGCCATAAACGGCGAAATCGCCATAGCCCCGGATGGCAACAGCTTGTACACTGCTGCCGATTCAGTGCGCGCGGGGCCCGCATTAGGCCCCTCAGACATGCCATGCCAGCAAGGAGGCAGCCATGGCAGGCGGTACAGTACGTTTTATCCAGTCATCAGACTGGCAACTCCATAAGCCGGTGATCGCGGCTGCGCACTGCGCGGATCGTGCGATCCGACTGCTTGCCGATGCGCCGCGTCGAGCTGCGCAGAACGTGTTTGACGCGGCTATCCAGCATCGCGTCGATTTTCTCTTGCTTGCCGGCAACATCGGAGATCCACGTCGCATCGGTGCTGCGGGATTTCAATTCCTGGTGGAACAGTGTGCCCGACTTGAGGCTGAAGGGATCCTTGTCTACTGGTCGCTCGGGGACTCCGATCGCCAACGACGATGGCCAGCCGCCGTTGGCTGGCCTGGGAATGTCCACCAGTTTGATAACCCATCGCCTACAGTCACGACGTTTCAGCGTTCAGGGGTACCGTTGGTCGACATCATCGGTGCCAGCTGGACCGCCAATCGTAACGTGGCAATCGAACAATTTGAAATGGACCCGTCCTGCGACCAATCGATCGTGCTGGGCGGAAACATCCAGGACGGCCACAAGGATCTGCCAGGCGTGAAGTACTGGGCACTTGGTGGCCGCGATGAACTTGCCACGCTGGAGCTGCCAGAAGGAATTGTTCATTTCGCCGGTTCACCGCAAGCGAGGCAGCTAACAACTGGTGGGCCACATGGCTCTACGCTGGTGGAAATGAACGGTCAGGGCAGGCCCAGGATCGAGCCGCTGGACTGCGATGCGGTGCGTTTCATCCAACAACCGGTTGGTTGTGAAGGTATTCACCCAGCTGACATTACTGAGGCCATCAGGCAGAGCGCGGCCGAACTCGTGAGGAATTGCCAGGCCACGAACATAATCGTGCAATGGACCTGCCAATCAGCGACCCCCGTTACCCATTCACACCCGCTTCGTTCTGACTCGCAACGCTGGCTGACCGACGTCGCCAGTATGGTCCAGCGGGACCACGGGCAGATACTCGGCAGCTCATTCAGATTCGACTTTCCACCGCAGCACGGTGCGATTCATGAGGAGTCGTTGAGGGCCAGTTACCTCGATACGTTGGCTGAGATGGCCGACCAGGGCCGGGTCATGCCTGTTCTTGCGGAAGCTGCCGCTGGCTTGCTGCCATCAGAATTGGGCGCTTTGCTATCGCGTAGCGATTCCGACGCCGACCAGGAACTTGTCCGGCAAGCCGCGGAACTGGGTGGCGAATTGTTGGGGCCCAACAACCAGGGTGACTGTCCACCGACTGATCGGGAGGCCGCCTGATGAAAATTACGGACCTCACAATTGGCGGTTTCGGAGTATTTGACGAAGCAGCATTTGCTGATCTCGAACCAGGGGTGACAGTCTTTTATGGTCCCAACGAGGCGGGCAAAACAACGCTCGTACAGTTCCTCAGGGGGATGCTGTACGGATTTGATCAATCCGAGAGAATCAGGTACCTCGACAAACGGCGTGCTTCCAAGGGTGATTCCTCCTGTGGCGGTGAATTGACGGTAGCCCTGCCGGCTGGCAACAAGTACACAATTGCCCGCTCCGTTTACCGCGGGGCGAACAACGACTGGCAGCAGCATCTTTCCTTCAAAAACGGCGCCCCGCACCCTGATCCATCCGAGTCGCTGGAAAAACTGCTGGGAGGCGTGGATGAAGCCACGTTCACCCATGTCTATAGCGTTGGGCTGGCGGAATTGCAGCAACTGGGACTGCTTGACGAGACCGAATCGGCCGCCCTCATCTACCGGCTGACATCAGGCCTTGATCGAGTCTCACTGATTGGCGTTCTTGACGAAGTTCACGAGGCCAGACAACAGCTATTCTCTCACGACGGGTCTGCCGGCCGAATACGCGAGTTGTTGGGTCAGCATGAGATTCTCTCCGGGTCTGTAACGGAGCTGGAGAAGAGCGGGGCGCACTGGTCGCGACTGGCGGGACGGATGGCCAGTACGCAAGCAAAACTGGAAGCCATCATCGCTTCGATTGAGGATGTCCAACGCACGCAACGACTGAATGACATCGGCCAGCGACTCTATGACGTTAGCCAGGAATATCGGCGCCTGTCCGAACAGATGACCGACAATGGCAAGACGGTGCCTGTCTTTTTTGCGACCTTCGACGGTGATCCAGTGATGATCCTGGATGGCCTCAAACAGCAGCTCTCAGTGGAAGCACAGCAGCTGGCTGACTGGGGCGATGAACGGCGAGAATTGCGACACCAACAGGACGATGTCGAGGTCAATTTCGTGCTCGTGAGCCAGGCGTCACGGATTGAAGCGCTCTCCGAAATGACAGGCTGGACTGCCTCGCTGCAGGGGCAACTGGAGGCGGTGAGGGCAGAAGTTGCCCGACTGGAAGAACAGTACTCCTCGCTTTACGGTAGCCACGAGACCACGGCTGATGGCCGGCCAGTAAGTGAAGTTCTCACGCCTGCCGTGGTGACCGCATTACGTGGTCCTGCTCGCAGCCTGAAAGAGTCGCGACAACGTCAGCAGGAAGCCCGCAGGGCAGTCGCCGACGGACAACGCCAATACGATTCGAAACAACAGCAGTTTGATCAAGCGCTGGGCCACGCTGGCTGTATTGATTTAGATGCTGAGTTGGAGTCTGCCTCAGCGGAAAGTGTGGCAGTCCGCCATCGTCTGGAGGCCGGCGATCGCCAGGAACAACTCAATCGAGCTCGCAAGGAGGCCGCCCAGAATCCGATCGTGCCGTCGGAGGGCGAGCTGCTGACGCCACTTGAACTCGGTTGGATTGGCGGACTTTTCGTCGCTGGCTTCATGTTCGCACTCATGCCCTGGCTGATGGGAGGCCAACTTGGGTGGTCCGCTGGCGGCAAAGCAGCACTCAGTGTGACCGGACTGCTCGTGCTCTCCGGTTCCTTTGTGATGCGACTCGTGATGCAGCGTCATCGACGACAACAAAGGATGGGGGAAACCGCACGGCGAGAGATGATGGCACAACAGCTTGACGCAATTACGGCACAGATCTCGCTGCTCGATCAACAACTTGGCCCAGGCGGCGGCCCACTCGACGCACGGCGGCGTCGGTCTGAGTCACGTGTTCAGACGCTGGAGGGCGTCGTTCCGGTGGCGGCGAGTTTTCGCGCCGCCCAAAGTCAACTGGAATCGTTGCAGGTTCGCGCCGAACACGCGGACAAATACCTGCTCGAAGCAGAATGTCGTTGGCAAGATGAAATCGGCAGGCACGGCTTGCCAGAAACATTACTCCCGAATCACATACGCCAGCACGTCTCGAATCAGGAGCGTTTGGCAGAACACGGCCGTATGCTGGAACAGCAGCGCGGGGAGATCGACCGTATGACTTCGGAGCTGGCCACACATCGGATGCGTGTCGGCCAGATTTACGTGGAGGCGGCGCTTCAGCCTGCGAGTGGCGACGTCACAGTCATGATACGCGACCTCAATGCGCAGCTGGCGATACAGTTGTCCGCAGAGGCTCGCCGTAAAAAACTGAGAAAACAGCGACGCCGATTGAAAAAGAAGATCCGCCGGACGGAAGGCATGATGCAGGATATCGAAGCCCGCTGTCAGTTCATGCATCGACAGGCAGGCTGCGATACGGAGACAGAATTCCGCTCACGTGCGACCGAACAGCGAGCATTCCTCGACAACCGACAACGCATGATAGCCATCGAAGGCGTTATCGAAGATGAACTGGATGGAGTATTCGAACGGGCCGACTTTGATAGCTTGACGGTCGGTGTAACTCTTAACCAATTGATCGCCGACCGTGATGGTCTGGTCCATGATCTTGACGACCTGGAACGCCGACGAACGGGACTTCATGAAAAAGTAGGTGAACTCAGCGAACAGATGCGGCAACAGGAAGAGGAGACTGCCTTGCCGCTGGCCCAATACAACCTGGCGGCACTGGAAACTGAATTGCAAACTGCCTTCCGGCAATGGCAAACATGGGAACTTACACACCACGTGCTGGCTATGGTGCGTGACCAGTATGAGCAAGAGCGGCAGCCGGAGACGTTGCGGATCGCCTCCCGCTGGCTGGCGGAAATGACCGGAGGCAAATACACACGGGTCTGGACTCCGATCGACCAGGACGCACTATTCCTTGATGACGCACGACAGCAAGTCTGGCGACTGGAGACACTCAGCAGCGGTACGCGTGAATCGGTCTACCTCGCATTGCGATTGGCGCTCATTGAGGGATACGCCAACCGAGGCATTACACTTCCCGTGATTCTCGATGATGTGCTGGTGAACTTCGATGCCGAGAGGGCGGAGATGGCCGTTGCCGCTCTCTGTGAATTCTCCGCGCGTGGCCACCAGCTGATCTTCTTCACCTGCCATGAACACATTCGCGCCATGTTCTCTAAGGCCGGGATCGATGCCCGCGAACTTGAAATGCGGAACCCGAGTGCGCCGCGTTTGCGAGACGAACATGCCATTATGGCAAGCGACAATCAGGACGTTGAGCCACGAACGGATGGCACTGATGGTGCCGAACGCATTTTTCCAATGGACGAATACGTTGAATCCGAGGATGATTTGTACGAGGACGACACACACGCTGCGTGACAAACCGATGAGGGGATAAAATCATGACACGCCTATTCACATGCCTTGCGATCTGCCTGCTGGCTTACCCAGTTGCCGCGGTAGAGGATCCGCCCGAACCGGCTGAACAGCTCGATACGGAAATCCAGCTGGACGCACAAACAGTCCGCGCCTTGAAGGCGGGAGAAGCTGTTCTGGTCGAGGTGAAAACGCCCGATGGCCAGACCGTGTCACTGCGGCTGACAAGCAACAAGGAATCGCGAATTCCAGCTGCGGCCACCGGGGCAAGCGAGGAGACTCGTGCTGCGGTTCCCTCCACACCGCCATTACCGGACGCCACGGTCGTTGTCCTTCCACCTGAACCGATAGTAGTCGTTCAGCAAGAAGAGCCACTGACCGCACTGCCCCTCGCTGCTGCCGATACAGCAAGCATTCGAGACTCAGAATTTAGCCTGCCAGCCCCGCCGCGCCCGGATGAAGAACTCGTAACCGAGGTGGTCGAGACTGACTACGTTCTGCCGCCGCTGATTGCTAGTCCGGCTGATGGGAGTACGGAAATAACACAGCAAGAACTCGAGGGGACGTCGCGGATCCCGTTCGATAGCGGCCAGGCCCAACCTGCTGCCGAGGAACTGGCGCCTTATGTGCCGAGCCAGTTTCCGCTCTCCGAACCCGCTGAAGATCACACCGCAGCCGCACCGTTGTTTCCGACGGACGCATCTGCACGAACGGCTATCGACGAGGTCCAGGCCGGTTTCGCGTCAGGGCCGGGTGCCGAAGATAAGCCCGCGATTACGCCGATACAGCCGGCCACGCTTACACCGCTGGGCAAACCCGTGGCGGATACCAGTCGTCCCTGGCTGCCACTGGTTCTGGCTACGATGGCACTGCTGGCATCAGTCGGCGGCAACATCTATTTGGGCTATCTTTGTGCCGGCTTTTACCGGCGTAACAGGACGCTATTAGATGATTCCGTCGAGCGCAGCTCGCCTGCTCTTGAGGGCGACGCTTCAACCATGGCGAGTTCGGCTAACGACCAGTCTGTTGCCTAGTCCGGCTCAACTGCGGCCCTCGCCGCCTCCTCCATCTCGGTCAATTCCTGATGCAGGATATTGAGCAAGGTCTGCAGGAAGGCAACTACCATCGGGCCAACCAGGATACCGATGGGACCGAGCGCCTGGACTCCACCAATAACGCTAAGCAGGGCAAGCAGCGGATGCAGTTGGGATTGGTTCTTCAGTACCAGTGGCTTGACCACATTGTCCACGTTCGATACGAGCACAACACAATAGATGGAGAGCAGTATTGCGGCCAGCGTTGCATCGGTCAGCAGCAACAAGTACAGGGCCGCGGGGACCCAGATCGCAGCGGCACCAATAAACGGCACGAGGGAAAAGAGTGTCGTCAGTAAGGTCAAAAGGAAAACAGACCCCAGGCCTGCAAACCAGTAGCCGATACCAGCGAGAATTCCCTGGGCAACGGCAGACAACAGCGTAGCCAGCACGACCGCGCGGCTGATGTTGCTGAACTCGGCAACCAGTTCACGTTCATAGTCATTATGTAATGGTGATAACCGCATCATTGTCTCGACCATGGCGGGGCCATCGACGAGGAAAAAGTAGACCGAGATCAGCATGATGGCGACACCAAAGCCAATGCGCGCCATCAGCGAAAGTGTGCTGGCCCCGAGAGACAGCAGTTTCTGCTCAACTCCCGAACTCATCATCCGGTCGACCATCTCCTGCAATTCCGCCGTCGATGGAGAAAGAAAGGTGACGATTGCGGATGTAACTTTACCTCCCATGCGGTGCACCTTGTAGGGAGCAAATGCCTGCTGGAGATCCCTTACTTGTTCGCTGGATGTCACCTCAAAAATGACGCGCGAAGCCATGCCGGCGGGGATTGAAAAGTCAGTGTGGTAAAAGCCATTAAGTTCGTCTGCCACCGGTTGCCAGAGTCCCTTGTCGACACCGTCAGGTACTGCCGGCCGGAATTCCTCCGCAGCTTTCTCCATCAGGGCAAAGGTCGCAGGGATTGAGAGTTCGTAATTTGGATCGTCGGCCGACTTCGCCAATCGATGGACGTTGATCTCGAAATGCCGCAGCGCCACCATGTGTTTTTCGTTATAGCCGAACTTGGTCCGCAGCCGTTTCAGCACCGGCTGGGCATCGCCGAGGTCGACGTTGCGTACCATCGACGTGGCCTCGATCCCTGCGAACACGAGGATCAGCATCAGGGGCGCGATAACAATCAGCGCGATGGCCGTCGTCGTGGCAGCCGCCGCAAGCCGCCGCCGCTTCTTGAATTTGGCCTCAATCCGACGGTGCATTGGCGTGAAGATCACGACCAGCACTGCGGCCAGGAAGAGGGGTAACAGGAAAGTCGCCATGACCCGCAAGAAGAGCAGCGAGATGACCGCAATAATCCCTAACAGGACATAAAACGAGACCATCCGATTCATCGAAAACACCCTTTAAGCAGATCTGCGCGAAAGCTGAAACGTTTCAGCTTTGGGTTTGCCCCACAGCCCATCTACGGGCTATTGTAGCATGCGGGAACGAATTGGCTTGCCGGTTTTCGGGTCATCATCAAGGCAACACTTAAGGCTCACGAAGGACCAACTGGAATAACAGGCAGATACGCGTGAACCGTCGAACGAAAATGGTCTTTTGGGCCGTCCTCCTGGCACTCGTAGGCTGGGGAATCTACGCCGCAACCGGACGGGCTCTGGCGGACTTCGAGCAACACAACTTTGACTTTTCGGGGTTGAATTACGGCCGACTTGCCCTGGCAGGTATTGTTTACCTGCTGGGCTTACTGCCCTGCTGCTGGTTCTGGCGATTAACTTTACGCGCCATGAAACAAGATCCGACCTGGTCATCCACGGTGCGGGCCTATTATCTTGGTCACCTCGGTAAATACGTCCCGGGCAAGGCCTTGGTCGTGATTCTACGAGCGACCGCGATGGGCGGCGCGGGGGTGAATACCGGCATTGCCGCCGGTACGGTGTTCATCGAGACGCTGACCATGATGGCGGTTGGCGCCTTCCTGGCCGCAGTCGTGCTGGCATGGCTGGCTATAAATGCCTGGTTGACGATCCTCGGAATCGCCTTGGCGGCGGCGGCTATGGCGCCCACGCTACCACCCGTCTTCCGTTTCCTCGTCCGCCTGCTGCGGCTGGAGAAACGGATACCCGCGGAACTGTTGACCTGGCGAACAATTCTCGCTGGCTGGCTGGCGATGGTCCCCTGTTGGTTGCTGCTTGGTACGAGCATGTTGATCGTCGTGAGTGCCGTGACACCCGTCACAACACCCAACCCGCTGGGGCTGGAGGACCTCCCTTATTTAACGGCGGCTGTATCCCTCGCCATGGTCGCGGGATTCCTATCGCTTCTGCCCGGGGGCATCCTGGTCCGTGACTATGTTGCCATCGAAGTTCTTGCTCATCACGCCGGCCTTGGAGCGGGAGTTGGTTTGGTGGCGGCGATTGTGCTGCGATTTGTCTGGCTTATATCCGAAGTCGCAATTTCGGCTATCCTATATGCACTTCCGACCGGCCGAACGACAGCCGCGCACAAATGAAATGCTCGCAATGAAACTCAGTGCCGTCATCCCGGTTTACAACGAGGAAGAGAGCCTGGCTGCCCTGTACGAAGAGATCCGTCAGGTGATGTCCGATGCCGACCACAACTACGAAATCATCTTTGTCGATGACGGCTCGACCGATGGGAGCTGGGATGTGATCCGCTGCCTGGCGGAAGCAGACGAGTCGGTCGAGGGAATCCGTTTTCGTCGTAACTTCGGTAAAGCGGCGGCGCTGCAAGCCGGCTTCAAGGCCTCCCAGGGCGAGATTGTCTTCACCCTGGATGGTGATCTGCAGGACGACCCGTCTGAAATACCGCGTTTCCTTACGGAGCTCGAGGAAGGCGGCCTGGACGTCGTGAGCGGCTGGAAGAAGGTGCGACACGATCCCTGGCACAAGGTTCTCCCCTCCCGTGTCTTCAATTGGATGGTCAGCAGGTTAACCGGAGTTCGGCTGCACGATCACAATTGCGGATTCAAATGTTACCGCCGCAGCGTGGTGGAGGAAGTTCAGCTTTACGGTGAACTCCATCGTTTCGTTCCTGTCCTTGCCGCCAGCCGTGGCTGGAGTGTTGGCGAAATCGAGATCAATCACCGCCAACGGCAATTTGGTAAATCGAAGTACGGCGTCCGACGGATCGTCAAGGGTTTCCTCGATCTGATTACGGTCTACTTGTTTACAGGCTTCCGACAACGCCCGCATCACCTGCTGGGCACGTTTGGGCTCTTCAGTCTGGGGCTGGGGGTCATGGGGCTGGCCGCTTTGACGATTTGGAGAATCCTCTCCCATCAGCTGATATCTCTTGACCCCATCCACCTGACGGACAAGGCAAGCTTCTACTACTGCATCCTGTTCATTCTCTTCGGTGGCCAACTTGTCACGATGGGAATCCTGGCCGAAATGGTAACCGCACATACCAGCAATCCAGACGATGCGTACTCTGTGTCTGCGCGCACTGATATTTCCGGCCATGAATCCGACTCACAGACTCTTTCTGGAGATCAGGCCGATGGTAATGCCGCTGACGGATGATGGGCAACGGCGCCCCGTTCCAGTACCGGTATTGATACTTGTACTGTTGGCCATGTGCTGGGCCAGCCTGCGTATCGGCCTGGCGGATGCACCGCGTGGCGATACGGCATCGCTGAGCGCTAATGACCGCAGTCGCTGGTCCACTGTGGCAGCGCTTGTCCATCATGGTAGCTATGTGGTGGACGATATCGTCCTGCAGCGTGACCCGGTAAGTGGCCGAAATGTGCGGGATAAGGCCTGGTATTCCATTGACCAGGTTCGCCACAAAGGCAGGGATGGCAAAGAGCACTATTACTCGAGCAAACCAACGCTTTTTCCGACTCTGATGGCTGGCAAGTACTGGCTGCTCAACACGATCACTGGCTGGGATATTCGCACCAGCCCACACCTGGTGATCCGCACGCTGTTACTGTTGACCAACCTGCCGGCATTGGTGGTGCTATTCTTCCTCGGTTGCAGCTGGGCACGGCGGTATTGCCAGACCGGCTGGTCTCAGGTCTTCGCCGCGGCCATCATCACCTGGGGTACCTTTCTAACCACCTTTGCCAACACCCTGAACAACCATCTAATAGCAACAGCTTTCGTGGCTATTGCCTTTGAATGTTGTCTGCGGATCCTTGAGCGGCGCGAAGAGCGATTGCATTGGTACCTAGGCGCGGGCTTTTGTGCAGCCATGGCGACCGCCAATGAACTGCCCGTGCTTGCCCTGCTTGGATTGATTGGCCTCGGTCTCGTCGCGCACAACTGGCGAACGACGCTGGTCGCTTTTGGGCCCCCAGTTCTACTTGTCGGATTGGCCTTTTTCGGTACGAACTGGCTGGCCCATAACAGCCTGCAGCCAGCCTATGCTCATCGCAGCGACGGCGCTGAGATTGCCACGATATCCGCAACGGCCGAGCAACTCGATGGTGGCACCCTGCTGCCTGAATGGATGGCGGCGATTCCGGTTGAGCTCTCCCAGGGCACGATGATTATTGGCCATGAAATTGACGGACGATGGATAATCTGGGACCGCGACGGGCAGGATCGTCTAGCTGTGCAGTATCACGGTAACAAGGCCAGCATCCACGAATGGAACAATTGGTACGACTACAGCGGCACGCACTGGGTGCCTTCCAAGAGCCTGGGATTTGACGCAGGCGAACCTTCCAGACTGGTTTACGCCTTTCAGCTGCTGATCGGCCATCATGGCGTGTTCTCTCTGACGCCAATCTGGTTATTGTCGATCTGGGGAGGAATCCTGTTGTGGCGTGACGGCAACCCGTTCGTGCGTCGGGTAACAGCTGCGATCCTCTTGATTTCGCTGGTCGTGTTTATGTTTTACGTGATGCGACCGTTACGCGATCGGAATTACGGTGGTAATTGCTGTGGACCGAGGTGGCTGTTTTGGCTCATACCGTTCTGGTTCTACCTTGCGCTGGCACCCCTTGATCGGCTGGCGATTCAGCCCGGACGACGCCAGCTGGCCAACCTGTTGCTGTTATTGAGCGTCGTGACATCGATCTACGCATTTACCAACCCCTGGCAGCCCCCCTGGCTGTATACGCTGATAGAGTCACTTGGCCTGCTAGCCAGCTGATGACCTGCTGCTGAATGGGCTGCGGAGTAATTGGCATTGCCACAGGACAGGCAAAGCGTCATCATTCTCCACGCGTCCGCGGACTTTCGGTACTGCGCACGTCCAGACATCCATTCTGCCGGGAGGCTCATGATGCGTCGCCAACGAGTTTTTGTACCAATCACGCTGCTGACCTGTGCAGTCCTTTTCGCCGGTTGTGGCAAACAAGCGGATGAGCCACCACCGGTCCGCATCGAAGCAGATGAATTGCCCACCAACTCCGCGCCTAATGAAACCGACGGCGATCCGATTGAGCTGACAGCAGCTGAGGCCCGCGGAAGTTCTCCCGCCCTGCCAGTCCTCGTGGAAGATCCCGAGGTCCTGATCCACACCAACCAGGGGACAATACGGATTCGCCTGTTTGCCAAGGATGCACCGCAGACCGTGGCGAACTTTCTGCGGAACTATGTCGATCGGGCAGAGTACCACGATTCACTTGTGCACTACGTCGAGCAGGATTACATGATGATAGCGGGTGGTTACAACGCCAAATACGAGGAGATTCCCGAGCGTGCTGCGGTCGCTTACGAGGGGGATAACGGCCTTTCAAATCGTCGCGGAACCGTCGGGCTCTTACGGCAGGTTGATTACGTTGACAGCGGCACCTCGCAGTTCTTTTTCAATCTCGGCGACAATGCATTTCTGGATCATCAGGCAACCGATGGCGATGCGGACGATGAGGATGTGCCCGGTTATTGCGTGTTTGGTGAAATTGTCGAGGGCCTCGACGTGATGGACAAAATGGGGAGCGTGACGGTCGAAGACCGTGACGGGTTTGAGAAAACACCCTCGGCGCCACTGGTAGTCACCTCCGTCGAACGCGTCTATTGACAGGATTTCAACGTCCATTCGACGGCTATTCTGTTCGATATATTGCACTCCAGGGGCCGCAACACAGTCCCAGTCGAGGACCCCACAAAACTCCTTGTGGAAGAAAATCGGCTGCGGTACAATCCAGCGCTCCTATCCAATAGCTCTTTTCGGTCACGGAACGACCCCTAATCATGTCCCGAGCAACTGAATTCCTCCAGCAGTGCCCCACCTGTGGACGGGGTTCGCAGATCCGGCAAGAGTACCTCGGTACAATGCTGCAATGCCGCCATTGCGGCGGAGAATTCCGCGCGCAATCAGCCGCTGGTAATCAGCCGGTTGTCAACGACTCGACAGCGGACATGCTGAAACGAGCGGATGAACTGCTGGATGCAACGCAGGAGACGGTGGATCAGCCTCCCCGACGCCGCCCTCGCTAGTCCCGGCCTAAAGTGCGTTGTCCGGATTAGCTCTGCGCCAAGACGGACTCGAGATCTCTAAAGAAGCCCGGATAGGTTTTGGACGTACAGCCCGGATCTTTTATTACCACTCCGTCAATCACCAATCCCGTCAGGCTCAAACTCATTGCCATGCGGTGGTCGTCGTAGGTCTCGATGGTGGCAGACCGATGCGTGTCCGGCGTGATTGTGAGGCCATCTGTAAAAGTCTCGACCCGTGGACCCAGCTTTCGTAACTCGCGAGCCAGATCCTCGATACGGTCCGTCTCCTTGTGCCGAATGTGTTCGACACCGGTTATCCGTGTGGGACCCTCCGCGAACATGGCGACGGCCGCAAGTGTCTGAACCGTATCACTGATTCCATTCATGTCGATTTCGATGCCCTGCGTCGCCTTGCCGACGATCGTGGTGCTGTCTGGACCACGCTGGATCTCGCAGCCCATTTGTTCCAGCGCATGAACGAAAGCAAGGTCTCCTTGGCAGCTGCCATCTCCCAGGCCTTCAACCGTGATTTCACCACCGAGGAGTGCTGGCAATGCGAAGAAATAGCTTGCTGCTGACGCGTCCGGTTCGACATCGAAACTGCAACCCTGGTAGCCGACATTGCTGGGCACGGCGAATGCTTGGGTTTCCTGTTCGTCGACCTGCACACCGAATTGTTGCATGACGCGAAGAGTCATATCGATATAGGGACGCGAGACGAGAGCACCGTCGACACGGATCGTAAGTGGGTCGAGGGCCATTGGAGCCGCCAATAGGAGGCCGGTCAAAAACTGGCTTGAGAGCGTTCCAGCGACGCTCATGTCGCCTCCCGGCAGCCCCGCACCCTGGATGGTGAGTGGTGGGCAGCCATTGTCCGCGCACGCCGCATCGATACCATGCTCACGAAGTGCGGCGACAAGTGGTTCGATTGGCCGTTCCCGCATACGCGGTACGCCGTCAAGTTCATATCGACCGGCGGCTGTCGCTAGCAGGGCCGACAGAAAACGGATTGTCGTACCGCTGTTACCCACAAAGAGGGCAGCTTCTTTACTGGGCACCGTCCCTCTGCTGCCACGAACTTTGAGCGTGCCATCAGCCAGTTCGCCCGCGACCGAAACGCCCAGGGACCGCAGGCAGGAGAGCATCAGGCTGGTGTCATCGCTATCGAGCACACCAAGAAGCGTTGAATCCCCCGCCGCCATGGCGGAGCAGACCAGGGCGCGGTTGGTAATGCTCTTTGAGCCGGGCGGGCGAACGCGTCCACTTACGGGGCCACGTGCCAGGGGTACGTTATACAGACTTGCCAACCGATCCATGCCTCGCTGACCGGCAATAGTCGTGATCCAACAGGGTCGCCAGGGCGATTACTTTGAAACACGCCAGAGGTTCTTGTCGGTGGGAATAAACAGCGCGTCGCCTGAGACTGCCGGCGTTCCAAGCACTACTTCACCCATTTCGTTCT
>CAUZOB010000043.1:0-28730 GCA_963581185.1 Planctomycetota bacterium
TGCCTTCGCCGCTCGGCCGCCTGCCCGCGCTTGTACTCCTTGTACAAGAACCCAATCAATGACGGGATGCCAATGAAAATCAGGAACGGAGCGCCAACAATAATGATCGCAATCTCGAAGGTGAAATCAGGATCACCCATAAACCAGGTCACCAACGACGCGATCAATACCAGCGCAATCCCCGCAAATATCGTCCCGTAAAATAACCCCTCCATCCGCTCCGGGATCGGTATCCACTTTCTCCGTAGTGCGCTGCGACGTGCCGCCTCCGCTGCCTCCGCCGCTGCCTCCGCCGCTCGCTCCTCCTTCGCCTCTTCATACCTCTTGCCCGCCGCCACCTTTCGCTTCTTCTCCTCCCCCTTCAACTTGCGCACACGCTTCTTGTGACGTGCATCCGCCTGCGACTGACGCTTCCGCTCCGCCTCCTCCTGGCCAGGGATCACCGCGCGCTTGCCAACCCAGGCAACGTCCTCCGCACAACTGGCGCACTTTCGATACCCCACACCGTTCAGACGCGCACCACAATGAGGACACTTCGGCCCCTTCGGCTTTTGAGGACCCTTGCCCTTCTTCCGCTTAAGCTCAGCATTCAGCTCCGCCAGCTCGTCGCGCGCACCCTGGGCAGCCTCGGCCGCCGAAATGATGGCCATGTCACGCGCCAGGTCAAACAACTCGTCGTTCATAAAACGCTCCCACAAGCCCCTGAGCTACTTATCCCTGTTGTACCACATCCGTGTTCCACCCCACGAATGTTCATTTCTCTACCCTGCGACAGCGACCAATAGTGCAATCCCGACCGTTTCATGTAACAATCCTAATGCCCCATGAGTATTACTCAGATACTAACAGGGTGGCATTTCCTGGTTAGCAGTAACGACCAGACCTACAAGACACTGGCCAGATTATGTCGGCGGAATTCGCACACGTGGAGTTAATGGAAAAATGAAGAACCGACCGCTACTCAGCCTCCAAACGTTTATCGCACTGACACTCACCACCAGCCTGTTCTGGTATGCCGCCGCCCAGGATCAGCCAGATAGCAAACGCTCTGCCCGCGATAACGACGCATCCGCCAGTGAAACAACAGCCACGCCCGGACCACCCGCCGCCATCGAACACTCCTCGTTCATGAGCCCGCACACACGGCCGATCGTCATCAGCGGCAGCCACGTCTTCGTGGTCAATACACCAGCAGATACCGTCGATGTGATTGCAGTCCGCAGTCGTAAAATCGTTGCCCGTGTCAAAGTCGGCATCGACCCCGTCAGCGTCGCCCTGCGGCCAGATGGAAATGAACTCTGGGTTGCAAACCATATCTCCGACTCCGTCAGCGTGATCGATACCGATCCCAAGAGCCCCACATACCTGCACGTCATCGCCACGCTGCAGGACATCAATCCAGTCACCAAGGCAACTCGTTTCGACGAACCGGTCGGCATCGCTTTTGCCAGTAACGACAAGGTTTATGTAGCCCTCTCATCCGAAAACAAGATCGCCGTCATCGATGTGGCCACACGCACGATTACCAGGCACCTCAACATCACCGCCCAGGACCCCCGCGCAATCACTGTCCACGGCGACCGACTCTACGTGATTCCATTCGAATCCAATAACAAATCTCAGCTCTCTGGCGGTACCGGTGAACTGGATAAAGAGTACGAGACGTTTGACGCCCATCGCCACTCGATCGCCGTCAACAACGTGCTCTCACTCGGCCACGTTACCGATATCATCAAGCACCCCAACGTCCCCGACCGTGACCTCTACATCTTCGATACCAGCTCCGACAAACTGGTCCAGGTTGTCGATACACTCGGCACCCTTCTCTACGGCCTGGCAGTTGATTCACATGGCAAGGTCTTCATCGCCCAGGCAGATGCACGTAACGATGCCAATGGCCATTCGGGCACCAAGAAACACGGCCTCAAGGAACTCGAGAACCGGGCCTTCCTGAACCAGATTACTACCGTTGGTTTCGACGATGGCGATCCCCAGACGCCACAGGTCATCGAGCTCGAGCCACTGCCGCCAAACCACCCCGAGAAGGAGATGGCACTGGCAACACCGTTTGCAATCCAGGTGAGTGATGATGACTCAACCCTGGTTGTAACCGCAGCCGGTTCAGACAAGGTCTTTACCGTGGATGCTTCCAGTGGTGAAGTACTGGGCCGAGTCCAGGTCGATGCAGTGCCTCGAGGTATTGCTCTGGAGTCGAATGCTGCCGGCCAGGCGACCCAGGCATGGGTGCTCAATGCCGTTGCCAACACCGTCTCGCTGGTCGATGTCTCCGATCCTTCCAACCTGGAAGTGCGCAGCACTGTTGAGCTCGAGGACCCAACCGACGCGGAAGTCAAACGAGGCCGGATTGCCTTTAACACAGCTTCCGCTTCCACAACTGGTACCTTCTCCTGTGCCAGCTGTCATCCCGACGGCCATACCGACCAGTTGCTCTGGGTCCTGGCTACTCCGGTCGTTACCGGTGGCAACCAGATCATGCCCCGCTCAACCATGCCGATTCGTGGTTTGCGAGATACGGCCCCCTTCCACTGGGACGGAATTCCGGGAGACCCCTACGGTGGCAACAATAGCGCCAACATTCGTACTCACGTTGAGCCTAATAGTGACGTTAAGGACCCTGTCACCAGTACTCGTCACCTGATCGACGGTGGCCTGGCCAGCACGATGATGACGGTCGGAGACGAGACGCTCAATGAAACCGGACAGGCGGGCGAGTTATCTGATTCCGAACGCGACGCGATGGCCAAGTTCCTGCTGAGCGTGACTTATCCGCCAGCCCAGCGGCGTGCCTATACCAATGAGGTCTCCGAGAAAGCCCGCGACGGTTTTGACCTGTTCCATATCAAAGGCGATCTTCAGCCACGCCGGAATGTCTGTGGCGACTGCCATCGCATGCCGTTCCTGGTCAGCACCAATACACCCGGCACCGGCATGGATGCACCGACCTGGCGGGGTGCGTACGACCGCTGGTTGATTCTGCCACAGGGCCGCTTGAATATCATCGATTTTGATTTCTACCGGAGCCTGGCTGAACGGGGCGTTCCAGAACGCGGTGTCTGGCGCCTCTCATGGGCCGGTCGCCGCCGCTTTGATCCCGTCTGGGATATGGTGCTGGAAGGAAGTACCGGGTTCAGTGGCGCGTTTGGTCGTCAAATCACGCTCAACGAAACGTCGGCAGAAGACACGCTGTCACTCGACATGCTCAATTCGCTCGAGTTATCAGCTCGCGAAGGGGGCATCGTGCTGGAGGCCGACGGCGTGCTCATCAAGGGCAAGAAATCCACAGCGGTGACACTGCAGTTCGACCATGAGTACATGGACGGCAGTTACGTCACAACAACTGGTAATCGCAAGTCCTTCACGCCAGCGGAACTGATCCGACTCGCATCGGAAGGCAATTTCGTCGGAACCTTCACCGGTCAGATGGGTAGCCAGGTGGACCTCAACCACCCACAACCGGCACTCTGGACGCTAGGTACTCTCCACTCGCAAAAAGGGAGGCAGAAATTCCCGGTCCTGAGCGAAGAGAAATTGCAGATGAAGATGAGTAGCCGCCATATTCAACCGGGCGCTCACGTGATCGTCGATGGCCGCCGGGCATCCGGGATCATCGAAATGGGCAAGGGAGTCCTGCACATCGAACTGGCTGTGCTCCCCGAACCTGGCATGCACCTCTTACAGGTGCAGAATCCCGGCGGGCTGTTCAGCAACGACTTCATCTTCCACGTTGCCGGGACTGAGGAAGAAGCGGCAGGCAGCGAGTAAACGGCTCAACCTTACGGACCCAGTCGCTACTCTTAACCTACAAGAGTGAGCTCTCCGTCACGGCCCCCCTCTGCCGATCAGTGCCTTCAGTGCAAAACCGCTGGCAACGCCGACCGCCAGCATCAGCACAAACGGCAGTGAGGAAGTGACCAGGTCCTGCTCCAGGCCGTGCCTCATGTTAACCCCAAAAATGGCACTCAACGTGGCCAGCGGGAAAAAGAAAGCCGCCAGCACATTCAAGCGATGACTCGCCTTCGCCATCTGGTGACTCGCCTCGGCCTGGTCCTCCGTGCGCTGGGCAATTACAAACTCCAACGCGTTGCGAGCGTCCGAGTAGAGCAACTCGGCGACCCGTTCATTCCTGTACGCCTGGTCACGCAGGTTGATCAGACCCTTGCTCTTGGGCACAAAATCCCGCGCCTGCTGGAGTGCATGGTGCATATTGCGAGCCGTGCGATGAAGCGGCGCCAGCTCAGTGATCACCTGGAAATACTCCTTCGCCGTCAGCGCATCCTTATCCTGCTCCTCCAGCACCTCAAGCAGCTGCTGATACTCTTCCAGGTAGTGCTTCAGTGCCTGCGGCCCTTTTCCCTCGCTGGCATTCCAGGTACCGTCCGGTTCACGCCAGAAGAATCGTCCTCGCCGACCAACGTCCTCTGGATCCGGTGGCTCATGCAGGATCAGCAACAGATGCCCGTCGGCAAACATCGCCCGTTGGCGTCCCACCTGCTCCCCTACCCGATCCCGCAGCTGCTGGGGAATCTCCCAGGTCCAGGGCAGTAAACTCTTTGCCTGCTCATCCATCGTCATCCCCCTCTTCTCGGTTCATGTACACCGATCACCCCGCGGGAGACCGCTGATCACTGGGAAACATCCTACTCAATTTTACATTGCAATCGGATAGAATGGAGTTACTGTCGGGGGTCCGGCAGCATCCGGCAGACAGGAGCTAGCCGTGATGTCGATGTTCGACGACTTCCTGATGTACGAAATCTGCTTCCCCGGCGCAATGACAGGGGAAACGGAAGTCAATTGTCCTTACTGCAATGAGCTGCTGACCGTGCCGGTCAGTGACCCGATGGGTGAGGAGGCATACCAGTGCTGCGAATGTGACGGCAGCTTCGAGGTCGACTGGGGCGCAGGAGAGCTGCGCTATGCGACGGGCGAGTGACTGATGCGGTGCCTCGTTGAAACTGCCGATCCGCCGTTAAGGCCGTGATGCCGCTAACCGCTCCATCTCGCTGACGACCTCGTCCAGTTCGCGCACAAGCCGTTCAGGCGCCGACGTCGTCCGGTAGGCCTCCACCAGGGTGCGGTAATACCACAGCGTTCCCTCACGCTTCCCCTGAAAAATCTCCCAGATCGAATCGCCCTGTTGCTTCAGGTCAGAAAGAATCGAGCGCGAATTGTGGATCTTATCGCAACAGGAGACCAACAGCACATCGTCACTCGCTGCGGTCCGCAGGTGCTCGAGGTAATCTTCCTTGCGCTGGCGCCAGGGCCGCGACTCATGTGCTTTGTCCAATGTATCGCTGCAGCCCTTCACCACCTCCAGCACTCGCTCCCCAAACTGCTCGCGTATCTCCTCGATCGTCTCCTTACCGCAATCCTCAATCACGTCATGCAACAACGCTCCGATTCCCACGTCCTCGTCAGCACCATGCTCCAGTGCCAGGCCGGCAACTTGCAAAAGGTGTGAGAGGTAGGGAACACCAGAACCCTTGCGAACCTGGAAGCGGTGTTTTTGGGCCGCGTACACCAGGGCATCAGAGAATCGGTCCGTCAAAGCCATGCGGTTCATCTCTCATGCGACAGACGCGGGCCGTTTTCTGCGGACCACTACCCGCTGACATGCAAACCCAGCGACAGCGGACTTAGATCAGCCCCTCGATAGGCCGGGCATGGTACATCCGGTGAGGCCGGCCTTCCATGTCCTCCCAGTGGGCATCCCTCGGTATTCCCAGGGTACTGAATATCGTGGCGGCAAGATTTTCAGTCGTGTTCAGGCCATCGATGACTTCCGCACCGTTCCGGTCCGAAGCACCGATCACCCGGCCACCCTCAACACCTGCGCCGGCGAACAGCATCGTGTTCACAGGCCCCCAGTGATCGCGGCCCGAATCTTTGTTGATCTTGGGAGTCCGGCCAAATTCGCCAGCCATGATGACAAGCGTGTCTTCCAGCAGGCCACTCGCCTCCATGTCGTCGAGCAATGCCGACATGCCCTTGTCCAGCGGCGGCAGCAAGTTGTCCTTGAGATTGGCGAAGTTGCGGCGGTGAGTGTCCCACGAGCTGTTCTTGCCCATGTTGACCTGCACCAATCGCACACCCGCCTCGATCAATCGCCGTCCCATCAACAACGAGAGGCCAAACTTATTGCGACCATATCGCTCGGCATCTTCCGGAGCCGATCGTTCCACATCAAAAGCGGCTCGCACATTGGGATCGGTCAAAACCGAAACCGCCTGACGACGATGCTGGTCCAGCTTGTCGGTCTGCCGTTCCAGCTGCACCTGCTGACCCTGGATAAAGTCGAGGAAATCCAGACGCCCACGGAACCTCGTCTGTCCGCCTTCTGGCAAAGTCAGTGTTGGAGTCGTGAAGATCGACTGTGCCGAATGTTCAAATGGTGTCCCCTCAAAACGGAAACAGTCAGGGCAGGCGCCATTGCCCATCGGACAGCGGGCGGCCACATCAATGTGCCAGGCCTCCCACTTCTTGCCCATCATGCCGGCGTACTGGCCAGGACGAAAACGAGCAGCCTCGTTGACACTCGGCTCGGGCAAGATCGCGGCCGGCGGAAGATTCAATTTCTTCTGGCCACGGTAAGCAAACTTGACTTGCGAAGCGAGGGTCGGAAACTCCATCGCATTCGGCACATTGTTGAGCGTGAAGTTCGGCGGCAGGTCCATTCGACCTGTCAGGATCATGTGACAGGCGGGCTCGTGACCCGAACTGTTCGTCTTCATCGAACGAACCAGCGTGTACTTGTGTGCACGGGCACCAAGTTGCGGCAAAAGCTCGCAGGCCTGGGTTCCCGGAACGGATGTCGAAACCGGATTAAATTCGCCACGGATCCCGTCCGGTGCGTCCGGCTTCATGTCAAACGAGTCGTGATGGGATAGTCCGCCCGTCAGAAACACAAGCATTACTTGCTTGGCGACCGGCGAAATCTGTGGCGGAACCAGTGATTCAGCCCGTGACAGGTCAGCCAGGTTTAAGCCAGCACCCAACATGCCAACCTGAATCGCACCGCGTCTCGAAGGAAGGTAACTCATGGGTCGGTCGCTCGAAGGAGTCAGTTACATCCACTTACCATTATGTACTATCGGCAGACCGGTAGTGTACCTTTTCCCACCCATCGCATGTCAATGGAAATATCACTGACCGCCCTCAAACAGGCGGTCTAAACAAGCAGGGTCATCAAGAATATCAGCCCGAGACTTGTATATCCCACCAGCAGGTCCGCCGTAAATTCGACACAGAACGGCCTCGAACCGAACTTCCTGAGCTGCGGTCACTCGCACCGTCCCGCTCTCCCAACGCCAACAATCATGTAGAATCCTAGGTATCATGCCTGTCGCCAGACTGCTAATAACGCTGATCGCTCTGCCGCTCTGGCCAGCAGCAATTGCAACTGCCGCCGACAGTCCCACCTTCAGCCGTGACATTCGCACGATCCTGTCCCAGGCATGCTTCGCCTGCCACGGCCCCGACGCCGAAGAGAGAAAAGCAGATCTGCGACTCGATGTTCGGGATATTGCTGTCCAATCCGGTGCCGTCACGCCAGGCAAGCCGCTCAAGAGCGAGTTGATCCGGCGGATCAACTCAAAGGATCCAGATATCCAAATGCCGCCTCCCGACTCAGGATTTTCACTCAGCGAACAGCACAGGGCGACGCTTGGCCAGTGGATCCAGTCGGGTGCCAGCTACGAACAACACTGGTCATTCATCCCTCCCCGGCGCCCCGATCTCCCACAACTGCCACTCAACCGGCGTGACTGGCCGAGCAACGGTATCGACTACTTCGTTCTGGCCCGACTGGAGAGGGACAACCTCTCACCCGCCCGCCGCGCCGACAGCTACACGCTGATTCGCCGACTCTACCTCGACCTGATCGGTCTGCCCCCGGCGTCAGACGTGGCCGACCGCTGGGCTGACAGAATTGACAAGGACCCGCTGGCATACCAGCAACTTGTCGACCAGCTCCTCGCCGCTCCTCAGTATGGTGAGCACTGGGCTCGCCGCTGGCTCGACCTGGCCCGCTATGCCGACACGAACGGCTATGAAAAGGATCGGCCCCGCTCAATCTGGCCTTTCCGCGACTGGGTGATCCGTGCCCTCAACGTGGACATGCCGTACGACCAGTTCAGCGTCGAGCAGTTGGCAGGCGACATGCTACCGAATGCCTCAGCCAGGCAGCGGATCGCAACCGGATTTCATCGCAACACGATGCTGAACGAGGAAGGTGGTATCGATCCACTGGAATACCGCTTCTACGCAACGGTCGATCGAGTTGCCACGACCGGAACCGTCTGGCTGGGCCTGACCGTGGGATGCGCCCAGTGCCACACTCATAAGTACGATCCCATCTCGCACAGCGAATACTACCGCCTGATGGCTCTGCTCAATAATGCCGATGAACCGGACCTGGCGGTCCCCAGCCCCGAGCTGCTCTCCGAACGCCAGAAGATTGACTGGAAGATTGAGACACTTGAACATCGGCTGCTGCTCCAGTTCCCTCCAGCAGACGGTCCGGGCGATATCGAGCAGCGCCGGCTGAGCAACCTCGAAGCCCGCTTCACCGCGTGGCTCAAGACGGGCCGTGCCTCCGCCACCGCCTGGACCATCCTGCGCCCCAGCAGGCTGATTTCCAACCTCCCCAAGCTCGAGTTGCTGCCGGACGGCAGCATTTTCTCTAGCGGTGACGTAACGAAACGGGACTTGTTCAGATTGCGTTTTGATCTGGATCCCTCAACCGAGATGCCCGCTGAAATAACTGCACTGCGACTGGAAGTCATGCCGGATGATCGTCTTCCAGCTGGCGGGCCGGGGCGGGCCTACTACGAGGGCCGCAAGGGTGACTTCTTCCTCAGCGAGCTCTCCGCCTCGCTGGACGACCAACCGCTGGCATTCAACAACGCATCCCATTCCTATGGAAAAATCGCCGTCGGCAGCGGCAATGCGAACGCCACCAACATCTATGACGGCAATGGATCGACCGGCTGGTCCACAGCAGAACGACCCGGTGAGCCGCATCAGCTGGTACTCAACCTGGAAACTCCAATCCAGGCGGAGGGCCAGCTGGATATCAGCCTGCTGTTCGAACGACATTTCGTGGCCAGTCTCGGCCGCTTCCGCCTCTCGGTCAGCGGAGACAAGTCAGCACCGCAGGCCAACGATTTACCGGTAAATATCACCGCTCTGTTGACCCGGCCGCAGGCGGATTTGAGCGAGGACGAATTGAAGAAATTGCTGCGACATTTCACGCTCGGCTGTGATGAGCTGGCCGAGGCTCGCAAACCGATCGATCAACTCCGCGCGACCTTGCCCCAGCTGCCGATCACCCTGGTCATGCAGGAACGACCTGCCGATAACCCTCGGCCAACTTACCGCCATAATCGTGGCGAATATCTCAGCCCGCGGGAAGAAGTCACCGCGAGTATCCCGGACGCCCTAACAGACAAGGACAACCAGCAACTCCCCACAAGCAGGCTGGAATTGGCCCACTGGCTGGTCAGCGACAGGAATCCGCTTGTCGCACGTGTGACAGTCAATCGGGCCTGGCAGGCGATCATGGGTATTGGATTGGTAGCCAGCAGTGACGACTTTGGCTCTCAGGGCGAATTACCATCACACCCGCAGTTGCTCGACTGGCTGGCAACCGAGTTCGTTCGCGAGGGCTGGTCATTCAAGAGGCTACATCGCTTGATCGTGACCAGTGCCACTTATCAGCAATCCTCCCACATTCCAGCTGAATTACTTGAGCGAGATCCCGACAACCGCCTGCTGGCACGCGGCCCACGATTTCGTGTCGATGCGGAACTGGTCCGGGACATCATGCTGACGACCAGTGGTCTCTATTCCAGCAGGATGCTTGGCCCGAGCGTGCGTCCGCCGCAGCCCGCCGGGGCAACGTTACTGGCCTACGGCAACACCAGCTGGCCTGCATCCACAGGAGCAGATCGTTATCGCCGATCGCTTTACACCTTCAGCAAGCGGACTGCGCCATTCGCTGCTTACCTCACATTCGATGGTCCCAGCGGAGAAAACTGCATTACCCGTCGCAATCGCAGCAATACGCCGCTGCAAGCATTGACGCTCCTGAATGACGAGATGTTCATGGAAATGGCACTCGCTCTGGCCCAGAACGAAATGCGTCAACAAGCGGATTCAGAGACTGAACGAATCACCCGAATCTTTCGCCGCCTGCTGACTCGTCCACCCAGCCAGCAGGAGCTGGCCGCACTGGCTGACTTTCACCAGGCACAACTTCAACGGCTGAGACAGGGCGAGATCGACCCCGCCAGACTTGCCGGCGACAATGCTACAGCCGAGCTGGCCGCCTGGGTGATGGTAGCTCGCGTGCTGATCAACCTCGATGAAGTCATCACCAGGCAATGAGCGTCCACTGGACTGAGCCATGAACCGTCATTATTTGCAACACATAACCCGACGACACTTCTTCCAGGACTGTGGACTCGGCCTGGGTACGATCGCGCTCTCCTCGCTAATGGCCGACACCAGCAACGGTTCTCGACTGAGTGCAGCTGATGACGTCGCCAAGCCGGACGGACTCCATTTCCCAGCCACCGCCAAACGCGTGATCTACCTTTTCATGGCCGGTGCTCCGAGCCAGCTGGAGTTATTCGACAACAAGCCAAAGTTGACCGAACTGGAGGGCAAGCCGATACCACCCTCGGTTGTTAAGGGCCAGCGGTATGCCTTCATTCAGCCCGATGCAGCCGTGCTGGCACCACGCTTCACATTTGCTCGTCATGGCGAAGCCGGCACCGAACTGTCCGAGATGCTCCCGCAGCTGGCCACTGTCGTGGACGACATCGCCGTGGTCAAGTCGGTCCATACAGACCTGTTTAACCATGCCCCAGCCCAGTTGCTTGTGAACACCGGCAATGGTGTGCCGGGACGACCCAGCATGGGAGCCTGGCTGAGCTACGGGATAGGCAGCGAAAGCAACGACCTGCCAGCCTTTGTCGTGCTCAAGAGTGGTGGCAGTCTCTCCGGCGGTGCCGCTCTCTGGGGGCCGGGCGTTCTGCCCGCCGAGCACCAGGGTGTCCCCTTCCGTGGTCAGGGCGACCCGATTCTCAATATCGCCAACCCACGGGGCTACGATAACCGTGCACAACGGGATTCTCTCGACATCATTCGTCACTTGAATCAGCAGCGACTCGAGATCGTCGGCGATCCCGAAATCGCAGCGCGGATTGAAGCTTACGAGATGGCCTTCCGGATGCAAATGCGTGCTCCAGAACTGCTGGACCTGTCCGCGGAATCCGCAGCAACGCTGAAACTCTATGGACTCAAGCCCGGAAAATCCAACGGGTCATTTGCCAACAACTGCCTGCTGGCCCGACGCTTGGCCGAACGCGGTGTACGGTTCATCCAGGTCTACCATGCTGGCTGGGACCACCACAGCAACGTCGAAGGTGGGATCAAGGGGCAATGCCAGCAAACCGACCAGGCCTGCGCAGGTCTGCTCAAGGATCTCAAGCAGCGAGGCCTGCTGGAAGACACGCTGGTCGTCTGGGGTGGCGAGTTTGGTCGCACGCCGATGGTCGAAGCGAGCGGGGCTCTGGGCCGCAGCCTGGGGCGTGACCATCACCCCCAGGCCTACACGATGTGGTTTGCGGGCGGCGGCATTCGGCCAGGAATCAGCATTGGCGCTACCGACGAACTCGGCTTCCATGTCGTCGAAGACCCGGTGCATGTTCACGATGTCCAGGCAACTGTCCTGCAGTGCCTGGGTATCGACCACCAACAGCTGAGCGTTAATGTTCGGGGGCTGAAGGTCCGTTTAACCGGCGTGGAAGAACACCAGGCCGTGGATGCCATCCTGCAAAACCCTCGCGGCTAGCTCATTCCGGCAGAGATTCCAGCGCCGCCTGCAGCGGTATCCAGCGAGTCCCACCCGACCGATCAGGCCGTGGATAGAGACCGGAAAAACTACCACGGATGGTCGACACGGTCGCACCGTCGGATGGATAAGTGAGCACGACTTCCAGGCTGCCAGAATAGCTGAATCGGTCGGGTCCCTCGTCGGTTAAACGAATCGAACCGCGCAGCAGGGCAAAACGGGTGGTCCTGGTTTGACCGGCGGCTGCCAGCGAAAGGGCACCCTCCACCGACTTGACCCCGTAGACTTTCTTTGTCAGCGGATCGGTACGCTCCATCACGCCGGGTGGATAAAGCTGGGATAGCCAGGGGAGCAGCTTGGCCGAGTCCACCACCCGTTCGGTCTGTGGATAGGCCAGCAGCTTCCAGTCGTCCTTGCCGAGTGCAACGGTTTCCACGACCGCTGCCTGGTAAGCTCGCATACGATCATCCACCAGGCGTACCAGCACCCGTACACCGCGGGATCCGCCCAGCTCAGGCAGCTTGAGTGGATGGGGAACGGAATCCGCTGGATCGAGCCGGAGCAGCGTCGATGCCTGTTGGATGTTGCGCGCGGTGTACTGGGCCAGTGGCTCCTGTCGCCCAAAGCCAGATCGATGAAATGCATCGAACCAGTAGACAAGTTCGCCGGTTGAATTCAGCAGGGCGATATCAACATTACTCTGCATCGCCTGTCGAACGCCTGGACGAGGCTGAAACTTGGAACGCCAGACCTGTCGGACTGGAGCAGGCAGGTCCCGATCATTCCGATGGCCGTGCCACGAGCTCATGATGTAAGGCCGCAGCTGCCTGATAACGGCAGCGTCTACCAAAGAGGTCCCCCGGACCTGAGTGGCAGTTGCTCAGCAGTGCCCCGAGGAAAGATCCCCGTACTGGGCATGGATGATGACGAGTGCAACTGGCCGTTTTTCGATGGCCGACCGCTTGAGCGCTGCTTCCAGTGAGGGTGCCCAGTCCAAACGGTACATTGCCAGTTCGTCATCACTGGGGCGGATAACCTGGTACCTGTCCAGCACCAGCTGGGCATCCTCCGTTTGGGCTGCTGCATTGCTGTTCAGCAGGCAACCAGACACGACAAGAAGTGAAATCGCTCGATACATTTTGTCGGACTCCGCGATAAACCGCTCTGGAGATTATTGTACCCGACTGCCCAAAGGGAAACTGTGCGGCATGGTACACTGCGGTTTTTCACGACCGTTACAATTTCGTTCGCATACCATGAGACCTCGGCCAGCACCATATTTCCTCATCGCTGCGATCATGTTTTCGCTCGCCGCCGCCGCGAGTGGAATCAGTTCGGCACAGCAGCCAGCGGAAAGGCAGCTGGAACCGATCCAGTACAATCACCCAGGCCTGGTAGTCGACCTGGGAGTGGGACTCTGGGCCTGGCCACTGCCGATGGATTTTGATGGCGATGGTGATTATGACCTGGTGGTGGTCTGTCCCGACAAGCCCTACAACGGCACCTACTTCTTCGAGAACAGAGCCGGCAATGTCCGCTTTCCGGTATTTGAGCCGCCGGTACGAATCAGCCGTGGATTACAGAACGTCCAGCTATCTTGGGTCGATGGCACGCCGCGCGTCCTCAGCCCGGCTCGTGACCACATCGACTTTCTGAAAACCGGCCTCGATACCTCTCGCGAGCTACCGCTGGCTGCCAAGCTTGGGCACCCAGGAAAGACGCGTGCCAACCAGTGGAAGTACGTTGACTACGACGGCGACAAGGACCAGGACATCATCGTCGGCATCGGTGACTGGACCGACTACGGTTGGGACGATGCCTATGACGATAGCGGCCGCTGGACCAACGGCCCCTTGCACGGCTATGTCTACCTCGTCACCAACGAGGGAACCAGGGAGCAGGCAAGCTATGGGGCCCCGCGCAAACTGCAGGCCGCCGGAAAGACGATCGACGTTTTCGGCTGGCCATCACCCAACTTTGCCGACTTCGACAATGACGGTGACCTGGATCTGATGTGCGGCGAGTTTCGTGATCTGTTCACCTATTTTGAAAACACCGGGTCGCGCACTGCGCCGCAGTATGCGGCGGGTCGTAAACTCATGCACAATGGCCGACCGCTTGCCATGGACCTGCAAATGATCGTACCCTCCGCCATCGACTGGGACAGAGATGGCGATATCGACTTGATTGTCGGTGACGAGGATGGCCGGGTAGCACTGCTGGAGCACACGGGGCGAGTTAGCAAGGGATTGCCCCAGTTCCTGCCACCCCGCTACTTTCAGCAGCAGGCTGCCGATGTCAAGTTTGGCGCCTTGGCAACTCCCTATGGAATCGACTGGGACGGGGATGGCGACGAGGACATACTTTGTGGCAATACGGCCGGTTACATTGCACTGATCGAAAATCTCAGCGGTGCGGGCGTGGAACAACCTCGCTGGTCCGCGCCTCAGCTGCTCAAGGCCGATGGCAAGGTGATCCGCATCCAGGCTGGCCCCAATGGTTCAATCCAGGGACCGTGCGAGTCGAAATGGGGCTACACCACGCTCTCCGCCGCCGACTGGGACCACGACGGTCGCCCCGACCTGCTCGTCAACTCGATCTGGGGGCGGATCCAATGGTACCGCAATGTCGGATCCGTCAAGAAACCGCGACTGGCTGCAGCCCAGTCCATTCAGGTCGACTGGCCCGGAGATCCACCACACCCGGCCTGGAATTGGTGGAAGCCGAAAAACCAGGAGCTGGTGACCCAGTGGCGTACAACACCCGTGATCGTGGATTTCAACCGGGACCAGCTCAACGATCTGGTGATGTTGGACCACGAGGGATACCTGGCACTTTTCCGCAGGGTGAAAGATGACGGAAAGTTGCGTTTACTGCCGGGAGAGCGCATCTTCCTGGACGACAAGGGAGCACCCCTGAGACTCAATGCCCGACAGGCGGGTGGCAGCGGGCGACGCAAGCTCGCCGTCGTCGACTGGGATGGCGACGGACACCTCGATCTATTGGTCAACAGCCAGAGTGCAACTCTGTTCAGGCAAGTCGAACAGCGCGACGGCAAGATTGTACTCAAGGATATGGGGCTCCTGGATGGCAGGAATATATCCGGACACACCTCCAGTCCAACCGTGGTGGACTGGAACCAGGATGGCGTGCCGGATCTGCTGGTCGGCTCGGAGGACGGACGACTTTATTACCGCAGGCAGGATCGACTCAAGTAACCCAGCTCAACCTGGCGACAGCCAGACCCCAGGCTCAAGAAAGCAGGTCCAGATCACGATGGCACGACGGTTCTGCATACTTCTCGCACCAGCCAGCTGGCTCCTGCTGCTGAGCTTCGCCAACACTGCATCTGCCCATGACTGGCCGCAGTGGCGAGGGCCGCAGCGAACGGGGATTTCGACCGAGACCGGCCTGTTGAAACAGTGGCCCGCCGACGGACCACCCCTTGCCTGGCACGTCGATGGACTGGGCGATGCCTATGCCAGTGTCGTCGTGCAGGACGGTCGGATTTACACGATCGGCAAACAGGGCAGCACAGTTTTTGCGTTCTCGATTGCAGAAGCAGACGGAATGTTGCTCTGGAAAAAGGAGATCGGCACGACCGGCCGCAATGTGATGTCCACTCCGACACTCGATCAGGATCGAGTGTACGTGGTCGATCCAGACGGCCAGCTGGTCTGTCTCTCGACAGCTGATGGAACGATCCGCTGGAAACGCGACTATGCAGCAGACTTTGACGGCAAGCTTCAGTCCGGGCGCGGTTACGGTGAATCACCGCTGGTGGACGGGGATCGACTCATCTGCACGCCCGGCGGTCCAGAGGCCATGATCGTGGCGCTCGACAAATTGACTGGCGAGACGATCTGGAAAACGGCCATACCGGAACTTGGTATGGCCGGCGCCGATGGTGCCTGCTTCTCGTCGATCATCATCTCGCGCGGTGCCGGCATTCGCCAGTATGTCCAGATGGTCGGTCGCGGCTTGATCGGCATCGCCAGCGACGACGGTCGCTTTCTCTGGGGCTATAACGATATCGCCAATGGGACTGCCAACATTCCGACTCCCAGTGTTCGTGATGACCTGGTGTTCGCCAGCAATGGATACAACGCTGGCAGCGTGCTGCTCAAATTGGCTCCAGATGGCAAGCGTGGCGTGACAGCAGCGGAAGTCTATCGGCTCAATGGGAGCCAACTCCAAAACCATCACGGTGGTTCTATCGTGGTCGGGGAGCATGTGTTTGCCGGCCATGGCAGCAACAACGGTTTACCAACCTGCCTCGAACTGGCTACGGGGCGTCTCAAATGGAAACGGCGGGGACCCGGTATCGGCTCTGCCTCGATAATCTATGCCGATGGCCACATCTACTTTCATTACCAGAATGGCGTGATCGGCCTGGTCGAGGCTAGCTCCGCGGGCTACAAGCTGAAGGGCAGCTTTCAATTGCCCGGGGCAGGTGCCGATAGCTGGGCCCACCCAGTCGTTGCCAATGGTCAGCTGCTGCTACGAGAGAAGGACAAACTGTGGTCTTACAACGTCAGGCAAGATGCAGCAGTTGCCGTCGCTCCCATGCCATCGCCACTCCCCGTTGAACCAGAACCAGCGCTCCGTAAACTTGTCCAGCACGGTGCCACGCTGCGGGCCATGCCGGCTGGCACAAAACGACTTATCTCCAATACGGCCGCCGACACGCCACTCGTTGTTGGCTTGACTGATAAGCACCTGACGGAAGAGGGAGCGATTCGACCGAAAACCCTCACCGTCCTGGCAACAGTCGAACAACCGTGCATCCTTTATATAGGCGGAACCCGTATCACTGCCGCCGGATTGAAACAAGTCGCCAGCTTTCCGGCGATCATCGGGCTCAACCTGGAATTCTGCCGTTCGCTGTCAGACGATAGCCTGGCAGCGATCCAAGACGCTGCCCACCTCCGATTGCTGGATTTGAGCGGAACACGGATCACCAATACTGGACTGTTGCACCTTCTACAGCTCCAGAAGCTGACATTCCTGAGCCTCGAAGTCTGTGATGATGTCACCGATGACGGCTGTTCGACGCTGGCCCGGATGACTCAATTGCGCGGTCTGATCCTGAAGAAAACCGGCTTTGAGCCGGCGTCCATTACAAATATTGGATTCCAGCAGTTGGCAGCGCTCACCAACCTGGAAGTGCTCAATCTTTACGGCAACCGTATCAACGACGAGGGCATGTCGGCCATCGAATCACTGACAAAAATGCGTCAGCTGAATCTCAGCCTGCTGGGTATCACTGACCAGGCATTGCTCAATCTCAAACCTCTTGCACAACTGGAAGAGCTTGAGCTGCTTTACTCCGAGGGATTTGGCGGCACGAATCTGGGGGATGCTGGGATGACCACACTGGCGTCGCTTTCACAGCTCCAGTCCATCAACCTGATCGGTGCCAAGATCACAGATAGCGGCTTCTCCAAGCTGACGGCACTCAAGTCACTTCGTCGGCTCTCGATCGCTGGCACTGGCGTGACGTCCACCGCAGTGGACAAGCTCAAGGCTGTACTACCAGAATGCCGAGTGATTCGTTGATCTGTCAGATTGGGAGTTGAGCTAAACTCGGTAGCGCAGCTGCAGGCTTGCATAACGGTGGCGGATCATCAACAAATGTGTGTCCACAGGTATTCCGTCCCAATCATCGGCAAACGATTAATGATTCGTTTTGGTCCCATACTTGTCCTCGTTCAGTTGTTGTTAGCAGTCCCCTTGCCAGCAGCGGAGCGTCCCAACATCGTGGTCATCCTCACGGACGACCAGGGCTGGGGCGATCTGAGCCTCAACGGCAACACCAATCTCTCCACTCCACGGATCGACAAACTGGCCAGCCAGGGCGCTGTCTTCGATCGCTTCTACGTCTGCCCCGTCTGTTCACCGACTCGAGCCGAGTTCCTCACCGGCCGCTACCATCCACGCAGTGGCGTTTTCAGCACATCGGCCGGCGGCGAGAGGATGGATCTGGACGAGGTCACGATTGGCGACATGTTTAAGGCAGCTGGATATCGAACGGCGGCTTTCGGCAAATGGCATAACGGTATGCAATTCCCCTACCATCCCAACGGACGGGGATTTGATGAGTACTACGGCTTCTGCAGCGGTCACTGGGGCAATTACTTTGATCCCGTGCTGGAACACAACGGCAGGCTGGTACGTGGCAAGGGATTCGTGATTGACGATCTTACTAACCAGGCAATGCGGTTCATTGAAGACAACAAGGATCATCCCTTCTTCGTCTACCTGCCTTACAACACGCCGCATTCCCCCATGCAGGTTCCAGATCGCTGGTGGGACAAGTTCAAAGACAAGGATCTGGCCATGCGGCATCGGGATCCAACTCGTGAGAATCCTGGTCACGTCCGTGCGGCCCTGGCGATGTGTGAGAACATCGACTGGAATGTAGGGCGGCTGCTCGATCATCTTGACCGGCTCCAGCTGGCTGACGACACGATCGTTGTCTACTTCGCTGATAACGGTCCCAATGGTTTTCGTTGGAACGGGGATATGCGGGGCCGCAAGGGCTCGACCGACGAAGGCGGTGTTCGCTCGCCGTTGATTGTCCGCTGGCCGGCTAGCATCCAGGCTGGCACAACTGTCACGCAGATTGGAGCGGCCATCGATCTACTGCCAACACTTGCCGACCTCGCTGAGGTACCGTTGATCAACCGCAAACCTCTGGATGGCACGAGCCTGCAATCGCTGCTACTGGGACTCAAGGTTAAATGGCCAGACCGGATGATCTTCTCTCACTGGAAGGGCCGTGTCAGTGTTCGGACGCATCAGCATCGACTGGACCACCAGGGACGACTCTATGACATGCAAGCAGATCCCGGGCAGCGCATGGATATCGCCGCAGACCGAGCAGAACTGGCTTCCCGACTACGTGCCGCTGTCGATACCTGGAAGAAGGATGTCCTGGCCGGTTATGGCCAGCAGGACTGGCCCTTCCTGCTGGGTAGTCCTGACTATCTGTACACACAGTTGCCTGCCCGCGACGGCACGGTGGCAGGTGGCATCGTGCGATCCAACAAGTTCCCCAACTGCTCGTTCTTCACCAACTGGACCAACACCGAGCAGAGTATTTCCTGGGACGTGCTGGTCAACGAGGCCGGGTCTTACCGTGTCGAGCTGCACTACAGCTGTCCCCAGGATGATGTCGGTTCGACGATTGAATTGAGGCACGGCGAGAGCTCGATCACAGCCAAAGTTCGCAGGGCCCATGATCCGCCACTGGTGGGAGCCGCGGACGATCGTGTCAAACGGGTAGAATCGTACGTGAAGGACTTTCGCCCTCTGAAAATGGGTGTGATCCATCTGAAGCAAGGCCGCAATCAACTCGTACTGCGGGCCCTGGATATACCAGGCTCGCAGGTGATGGACTTTCGCCTGTTGATGTTCACCAGGACAGGCAACCAATGAGCCGACCTCGGATTGCCGCCATCGTCACCGAATACCGCCGCTACTCGCATGCGCAGCACATTCTCGACCGCTATCTCTTCGGCTACGGCTGGAACGGTGCGCACCACATTCCCCCAATCGACCTGGTATCGCTTTACACCGATCAGCAACCGGAGGGTGAATTGAGTCGCTCTCGCAGCGAGAGCTGCCCCCAGATGAAGATCTTTCCAACGATAGCGGAGGCACTCACGCTGGGCGGAGAAGAGCTGGCTGTGGATGGTGTCCTCTTGATCGGTGAACACGGTAACTATCCCAGCAACGACAAGGGCCAGCGACTCTATCCTCGCTACGAGTTCTTCCAGGAAATCGTCAGCGTCTTTCGTGACAGTGGTCGCAGTGTGCCGGTATTCAATGACAAGCACCTCTCCTGGAATTGGGAATGGGCCAAAGAGATGGTCGACATCTCCAGGGAACTCGATTTCCCACTGTTGGCCGGGTCATCATTACCGGTGACTCGTCGTCTGCCACAGATCGACATGCCACTGGGGTCGAAAGTCGAAGAGGCGATGTGTATTGCTGTCGGGGGCGTGGATGGTTACGACATTCATGCGCTGGAAGCGATGCAATCGATGGTTGAGCGACGGCGCGGGGGAGAAACCGGAGTGCAGTGGATTCAGGCATTCCGCGGCGCGGACGCTGTCATGCAGGCACTCAAAGCCGGTTCCTTTGACGCTGGCGGCTGGGACCCGGATCTGTTCCGTGCCTGCCTATGCCGCAGCCACCGACTCGTCCCAACCCGCCAGGGTTTCAATCATCACCTGCTGACTGACGACGACGTGCATTCGTTGCTGACAGCCGAGGAGAACAACAATGTGCCGGTGCTGTACCGCTACCAGCACCATGACGGGCTGAAGATGAACATGTTATTGATCGAAGGCGTCGTCCATGACTTCACCTTTGCGGCGCGATTGAGTGATCAGACCAAGCCATTTTCTCTGCAGATGTACTTGAATCCCCGCGAGGTCTGCAACTTCTTCAATCCCCTGACGTATGCAACCGAGCGGCTCTTCCTGGAACGGCGTTCACCCTACCCCGTGGAACGCACATTACTGACAACAGGCCTCACGGCCGCCGGTGTGGAGTCGCTCTACCAGGACCAGGCACGGCTCAAGACACCCCATCTCGATATCCGCTATCGACCTGAGCGGAAATCGACGTTCTGGAATAATTGACCATGGCCATCAACCACACACGCCGCGATTTTCTCGAAGCATCGGCGGCCACGGCTCTCGCCAGCACGGCCCTGCAGTCGACCTCCGCCTCCCGGGAAACTCCCAGGAAGAACATCGCCATCATCACTACCCTCTGGTCGTACCTTCGTCACGGCCAGCACATCAGCGACCGCTTTCTGGTTGGATACCCCTGGGAAGGCGACTGGCACGACCCACAGGTCCAGGTCGTTTCGGCGTTTGTTGCACAAACACCGACCGCCGCAGACATGGAATCTCGTGCTGCCGAATTCGGATTCCCCCAGGGCGACCTGTCGGCAGAGCGGGCCAGGCAATTTGACATTGAACTCCATACAACGATCGCGGCTGCGTTACGAAGGGGTGGGGATGAATTGGCCGTCGATGGAGTCGTGATTATCGCCGAACATGGCGAGTATCCTTACAACGACAAGGGCCAACAGCTCTATCCTCGCTTCGATTTCTTCAGCCAGGTCGCCGACGTGTTTGAAGAGGATGGTCACAGCGTTCCGGTCTTTAACGACAAGCATCTCAGCTTTGACTTCAAAAAGGCCAGCTCGATGGTAGACACCAGCAGTCGTCTGGGATTTCCCCTGCTGGCCGGATCGAGCCTGCCTGTCACCTGGCGGATGCCGGAGATGGAGATACCCTTGGGGGCCAATGTCACCGAGGCGCTGGTGATCGATCCCGGCACGTCTCTCGATTCCTCTGGCTTGCACTCGCTAGAAGCGATGCAGTGCCTGGTCGAGCGGCGCAAGGGTGGCGAGTCCGGCGTCGCTTCTGTTCAGTTACTTGAGGGCGATGCTGTCTGGCAGGCCATGGACCAGGGAGCCTGGTCTCACGACCTGATGTCCCGGGCCCTGTCCCGAGCCGACCTTGTCGAGGGCATCACCCTGGTCGATGCACGCACGCAAAATCTCGCTTCGCCGGGCGTACTGCAAGAGATCGTCGCCGAGCCGCGGGCGGTCTTGATCAGCTATCGCGACGGGCTCAAGGCGACCATGCTGATGCTCTCCGGGGCAATTGGAGATTACACAGCAGCGTTACGGGTCGGCAGGCGGGGCGAGGTGTATTCAACAAAATTCCATCTGCCCGCGGAACCCAACGTTGCCTATTCCGCCTGCCTGGCCCACCATATCGAGGAGATGATTGTCACAGGCAGTCCGAATTATCCGGTCCAGCGGACGCTGCTGGTGAGTGGTGTGCTGGAGGCGGCTCACAATTCGCGCGTCAACGGTCACAAGCTGCTGGAGACTCCGCAGTTGGCTGTCGAGTACCAGCCTCCCCGGCAGTCTCAGTATTGCCGCAGCTAGTCGGTCGTCGGCGAATCGATCTGTCGATTTAAAGCAGCAGGGACTTGTCGATATCTGCCACGCCAGCGAACCCGCTGGAGGTCATCGAGTTTTCGAATTCCTCTCTGAGCAGTTCAAGCACGACGGAAACTCCCGCTTCCCCAGCTGCGCCGAGTCCCCAGGCGTAGGGGCGCCCGATCAATACCGCACGGGCTCCGCGAGCCATTGCCTTGAGGACATCGGTTCCCCGCCGGATCCCGCCATCGAGATAAACCTCAGCAGAACCGCGAACGACATCTACAACTCCCGGGAGCATATCAATCGTGGCGGGCATGCCGTCAAGTCGTCGACCGCCGTGGTTCGAGACGACAATTCCATCCACACCGACTGCAATGGCCATCTGGGCATCATCCTTGCGAAGCACGCCCTTGATGATCAATGGCATGTCAGTCACCTTGCGCAGCCATTCAAAGAATTTCCAGTCCAGCGAGAGGTCCCAGGCCTCGCTATTGAAGTCGAGCACCTCCTGGTAACTCATGGCGTCGGTGATCTGGTCAAAACCGGTATCTCGCAAGTGTTTGACAAGCATGTCCTTGGGCAAGGCAAACTTGTTGCGCCGATCGGCATCTTTCCACTCTCCCAGGTCGACCGTCATGATCAGAGCTTTGAAGCCAGCTTTTTCAGCGCGTTGCACGAGCTGCCGAGTGACACCACGGTCCTTTGGCACGTACAGCTGAAACCACTTGGGACCCTTGCTCGCCGAAGCGATTTCCTCCACGCTATTTCCCACGCTGCTGCTCATGCAATAGACGGTACCCGCGTCTGCAGCCGCGCGGGCCGCCGCCATGCCGCCGTTGGGATGGTACATCGCCTGGCCGGCAACAGGTGCCAGCATAATTGGCATGGCAATCTTCTGGCCTAACACGGTGGTCGACAAATCGACATTGGAAACGCCATGCAACAGTCGCGGGATCAACTGGATCCGCTGAAATGCGTCGATATTCTCTCGTAACGTCAACTCGTCCATAGAGCCGGTGTCGACATACTCAAAGGTCGCGGTCGCCATCTTGCGCTGAGCCAGGCTGCGGACTTCCGCGATGTTCACCGGTTCCTGCTCGCGTCCTCGAAAGGGAGTTGCACGACCGGCAACTGGTGCTTCCTCAGCGGCTTGCAGTTCCTCGCCATCCGTTGTAACACCGAGAGCTCCCGCCCCAAGTGCCATGAGCTGGTTGAATAATCGACGGTCCATTTCAACTTCCTGACACTTAGTCCTGTTTGCTCTCGAATTCTTCGACTTCAGCCAGCAGGGGTTGATAGGCAAATTTGATCAAGGTGGCAATCAGTCCCCGGTCTCCCTGATCACGGACGACATCACTAAGCGTATCGATGGAATTGTAGAGTTGTTCGATTGCCATTCCATACTGCTCGGAGGCACCTTCGACATCCCCCTTTTCACGCAACAGAGCCGCTTCGCGCACAGCCTTGACCGCTCCGAGGTATTCCAGCACATACTCCGACCGCTTGGCCCAATAGAACAACAGCTTCCTGCAGCGAGGATCGGACGCATCATGACTGCGATAAAGCTCGAGCATCGCTTGCGTATACGACTCATTCACCTCGTCCCACCACTCGGGAGCTGGTGTTGCCTGGTGGTGCTTCATCAGCATTCCCTTGACTGGGAAACAGAAGCCGAGCTGGTGCTTGTCAATCAGCTCCGTTGCCTTTTCGATATGGCCGAGTGCCAGCCAGAGCCTGTCGGCTGCCGCCTGCTTACCTGTGATGGCCGAAAATAACTCATCATGGGCCGAGCGTGCGGTGACTTCCGGATCCCAGGCGGCGCGGGAGAGGAAATGGACCGCCGGATCCAGTTCAGCCAGCATCCAGTAGCGAGTTGTGAAGCCATCCCAGCCGTTCTTACGCAGCTTCCCCACAATCGATTCCAGGCGTCGTGTGGTGACCTGTGACAAGGTACCAACATTATCATCCGCCAGTGTTGCGATGAAACGAGCGGAGATTTTATCGGTCGGTATCGTCTTGAGGTACTGTGAATTCTCATCCACCCGGCGGGCGGTGTAATCAACAAAGTTAAGCGTGTCGGCCCCGGCTGGCAGTAGCTTGTCGATGAAGGGGAAGAGTTCCGGGTCCACTGACCGAACCACGAGCTTGACGCGGCTGTCATCAGCTCGCTCGAGCAGGCCGGGATGTTTCTCCATCAGCAGGTCGAGCATGGCAAGGGCGACAACGTTACCCCGCAATGCCTGTCGTCCCCGCTCAGCGGAGGCAATCAAGTTGCGGTCTTCGGCTTGCTTGACCAGGCTATCAAGTGCCGGAAGCTTGATACCCTTGCGTTGGGCAAGCGCCGCCCAGGCTTCGTCTGCAAATCCCTCCCATTCGGGGAACTCAGGAAGACTCAGGTAGAGCAGGTCGAGACCCTCATAGGTCATCACGTAGGCATGAATACGGTTGGCGATCAGTTGCAGAAGCTTGGGATCGTCGAACCGGGTCCTGGCACCAGGCATCACGGTCAGCTGATTGAGCCCTCTGGCCGGCTCGGCACCCGGAACAACCGAAGCGAATTCCCGGGGGAATTCAAGCGGGGATATGGCAATACCGGTTGTCATTCCCAAGCGTTTCGACTCGGCAATGATGGTCTTCACATAATTGTTGCCCGCCGCGATCATCTCCTCGTAGGATGTCTTGCCAGCAAACTCGGGGTTCTCGAAGACCGTCAGCCCTTGCAGGCCATTCCGGCCGGGCGAGCCTCGCGGAATATCAAAACGATCACCGTACCAGAGCATGCCTGTCTGCTTGGCGACACCGTCGAGCTTATAGTGGATGAAAGGCTGCCACGGATAGACTGCCATCATGATGTGGTTAAAGCGGAGTTTGGCCAGTTGTCCCAACACCTTTTTATGCTCGGCCAGCGACCATGACTCGGGGCCGATAGCGAAATCGTTGATCGTCCGCCAGCCACGACTACGTAGATTCGGCTCGGCCAGTAACTTGAGATTGTCCAGCGCCAGCGTCTCTGTCGGTTCGGGATAGATGTCCTCACGCAACAGGTAGCGGACACCAAGCTGGTAGCCCAGTTCATAACTGGCCCAGAGCGTTGCCGTGGGGCTGCCGCCACCGACAATCACACCCCGACGAGATTCACTCGTCACACTCCTTAGCCAGATCCCCTGGTCTGATAGCTCGGGCCAGTTGGCAGCAAAGCGGCGACGAAGGGCAGGATTCGTATTCGGGCTACCGAGGAAGAATGCCACATCCGCATCCATCTGCACCTCGTTACCAACAGTCACATCGGTACCGGAAAGGCGTGTCAGGATCTGCTGAAGCTCCTTGGCTGCGAATAGTTCAATCGCAGGTGCTTCCTTGCCCACAACCACCGCCAGCTTTTCTGCAGCGCAGGCACGTTGGCTGCCTGGCAGGTTGCCAAACAACAGGCCCGCAAGCAACAAGTACAGGGTCGATCGTTGCCACCCGCTGTGATTGAGTTTGGTACTGATCATTCTGCGTCTTTCGAGAAACAGTAGAGGCTGTTAAGTGTCCTCACATAGATGCAATTGTCCGCTATCGCGGGTGTGGCGATGCAGCTGTCACCCATGTCATTCTTGGCAAGAATCTTCAGCTCCGGACCCTGCTCAATCACCACCAGGAATCCATTTTCTCCCATCACGTAGATTTTTCCATCACCTGCGACGGGCGAAGCGTAGTAGTTGCCAAAATTATTGAGCCGTTTACGGATCCACTGGGTGTCACCTGAAACTGGATGAAAACTGGCCGAGATACCACCTTTTTTGACAAGGAACAGCTGGTCCTTGACGACCAGAGGAGACGCGATGTTGGAGGGCGCGGTATTGTCGAGATTGAAGATCACATTGGTGGCGGTCACGTCCCCGCTGCCGCCGCCTCGAATCGCCTGGATGGTAGTGCCACCGCCGACCATGTTGGTCGGCGCCTGGAAAGCAACGTCGATTTCGGAATCGACAAGGAATCCATCCTTATTACTGTCCCCCTTATCGAACTTCTGCCAGAAGGCCTTGTTCAGTTCCGACTTCTCCAGCCGCCCATCCTGGTTCGTGTCCTTCCATTGAAGCAGCGCGAATCGTAACACCCGATCGGTATCACCATAGCTCTGCAAAGAAACATAGATCCGATCATCCTGCACCACCGGCGTGGTCATGATGGTCCGCAGCAGCGTATTACAATTCCAGAGCTGTTTCCCCGTGTCCGGGTCGTATCCCTTCAGCTTCCCGGATCCGGCAATCACAATATCCTCGCGACCCGCCGCCTTGCAGATGACTGGCACAGCATATCCAGCCAGCATTTCCGGTCGCGGTGTACGCCAACGCTGCGTGCCCGTTTCCTTATCAAGTGCCAGCAGGAAGGGGTCCAGGTCATCGTCCTGGTTAAACAGCACAATGTCCTTGTAAATCACCGGCGAAGCTGCTGCTCCCCAACCCAGAAAGTAAAACGGCTGTTGTACCGGGTGTTGCCAGGCCAATTCGCCATCTTCCATTTCAAATGCCATCAGTCCCAGGGTGCTGAAATAGACGTAGACCAGTTTTCCATCGGTGGATGGAGTTGAAGAGGCGGGAGTATTAGGAGGTGTAATGGATGGTAGCGGACCGGTATCAAATTCCCGTCGCCAGATCTCCTCACCACTCTTGGCATTCAGGCAGAGGACAGCAAATTTCTCTGGATTGACCATCGTCGTGATGATCAGCCGACCCTTGCTGATGATCGGCGACGCAATTCCCTCACCCAGCTTGAGTGACCATCGGACGTTCTTGTCGAGGGAGAATTCTGCCGGCAAGTCAGTGCTCTCGGTCGAAACACCGCTGGCATTCTTGCCGCGGAACTGCGGCCAGTCTTCCGCTTTGACCTGGCTTGAGAGCAGGCCAGTAATAGTCGTAAGAACCAGCATCCAGAATCGGAACATCGGAGGACCCCCTGTTGAGTCGTGTTTGCGTTTACCCTAGCTGGCACGGGTGGCAGGTGCAAGTCGCGCGACATGCCCACGGCAAGGCTGCTCACAAGGCTGCTCACAAGGCTGCTCACAAGGCTGCCCGCAAGGCTGCTCGCAAGGCTGCTCACAACGCTGCTCGGACAGGCTAGAATGCGGCAGCACCGCAGGCACCTCAACAGGACAACTCAGCACATGACCTACCGCGCAGCGATCATCGGATTGGGTTTCATTGGTGGAGCCGACCAGGTTTCGGGTGATGCCCTCGGCCAGCTGGTCGCCGACCTCGATGGCACTCACCTGACCGCCCTCCAGCAGCATCCCGACGTTGAACTGGTGGCCGGCAGCAGCCGGGACGAGGGACGACGCGAACGGTTTGCCAAACGTACAAACGCACGGACCTACGACAACTGGCAGACAATGTTGGCCACGGAGGACCTCGATATCGTCAGCATTGCCACCTATGCCCCGCAACACGCGGAAATGACGCTCAGTTGTTTTGAGCAGGGCGTGCGCGCCGTTTACTGTGAAAAGCCGATCGCCACCTGCCTGGCGGATGCCGAACAGATGGTAGCTCGGGCTGACCAGTCTGGTTCGCTGCTGGTACTGAACCACAATCGCAGATTCAATCCGGCCTTCCGCCAGTTGCGCGACGTGATTGCCAGCGGTCAGCTGGGCGACCTGACGTCCGCGAACGTGGCCTGGGGATCGGGCCGGCTGGGGAATGTCGGCACACACATATTCAATGCTGTCCAGATGCTCTGCTCGCGGCGAGTCGTATCCGTAAGTGCCACGCTGGATCTCGCCGGCCGCGCCGATTGCCGTGGGCCGGCCTTCCAGGATCCCGGTGGCTGGGGACTGCTGCGATTAGAGGAAGGCTTGATTGTGACGTTTGATGCTGCGGACTTTGCCACTCTGCCGGCCACTATCACCATTAATGGCACGCTCGGACAAGCGACAGCTCGCAATGCGACAATCGTTGTCCAGCGTCAGGGCCAGCCAGCCGAGTCGTGGCCTGAGCAGTTGGACTCGAGCAGCTCGATGGATACCGCGGTCGCGGAAATCGTCGAATGGCTAGCCGAAGAGGCCAGCTTTCCCGACCCCGCTGAGGAGTCACTGCACACGCTCGAAGCTATCCTGGCCTGCCACGCATCGCACTATGCCAACGGTGCCTGGAAAGATCTGCCGCTCACTGGCGAAGACCGTGAGCGTGTCGTGGCAAGTGGCTGAGTTTGCCAATAAACGACGACGATTTCAGACTCTAACCCCTCACCAGGTCCTCGATCACGCGGCCCGGCGATATCACGTACGGTCGTTCGGTACGGTCATGGATATGACCATCGGGAGTCACTCCCAGCAGGTGAAACATCGTTGCCGCAACATCCCAGGGGCCCACTGGATCCTGAGCGGTGTAGGCTGCATGACGATCCGATGCACCTAGCACATGTCCACGGGGAATACCGCCGCCAGCCATCAGCAGCGAATAGCAATCGGGCCAGTGATCTCGACCCGCATCCTTGTTAATTCGTGGTGTGCGACCAAATTCACCGAGGCTGATTACGAGCGTGCTGTCGAGCAGGCCGCGATCATCGAGGTCGGCGAGCAGTGCTGCCAGGCCCTGGTCATAGGGAGGCAAAAGCTTGGTCTTGAGTGTGGCATAGTTGTTCTTGTGCGTGTCCCACTGGTCCGCGTTCAGCTTCGACCAGTTGACTGTTATGATCGGCACGCCAGCCTCGGCCAGCCGTCGAGCCAGTAACAATGACTGGCCAAACTTGTGCCGCCCGTAGTGGTCACGCAATTCCGGCTTCTCACGCCCCAAGTCAAATGCACGCTGGCTGGTTGCCGATCCCAGCAGCCCATAGGCTCGCTGCTTGAGCTTGCTCATTCCGTCAACGGATTCCACGGTTGAGAGCGAGCGACGCTGA
>CAUZOB010000044.1:0-28519 GCA_963581185.1 Planctomycetota bacterium
CTGCACGCCTGCGGCCGGAGCTGTTCGGACAACGCGAGCGGCCGGAGCCCTTGCTGTTGCGCCCGATTCTTCACTTGTCTCGGTCCTAGTTGAGTTCGTTACGCCGAGGGCGCCGCCAAGGGCACTTTCGATACTCGATAAGGCCTTGCCCGGCAGCTCAAGGATCTTTGCCGCTTCCGGAGCTGCGGGCACACCTGAGCCAGTCGTTTGGCTGCGCACCACGCGGGCCGCCGGTCGACGACCCTTGACGCCATTCTCGACTGGAGTGGTGGTTCCAACGGTACCAGCCAGCTGTGTCGTGAGATTCTTCTCAACGGCTGCAAGCACTCCGTCGGCACCATCCAGGATTGGATTACCGGTTGCAGTGGAGGCCGCCACTGGCTTGACGGTCAATTCGTTGACCACTTTCTTAACACCGGCGGTCTCATTGACCGCGGACAGAACAAGGTCCATTTGCTCAAGAGAGGCGATTTCGCCGCTCAAGAGGACGTTTCCCTTATCGACCTGAAGATCAATCCCGAAGCCACGGAGCCGACCAGCTTCCTTATGCTGCTGGAGCTGCTGGACGATGCTCTTCGCGATTCCCTGGTCGTCGGCACGGACCAAAAACGGTACTGCGAAAGCGAGTCCGACGATGACCATTCCAATCAAGAAACGTTTCATGGTTTCCCCTCCTGGCGAAACAAAACCTGTCCTGGTTTCCTGCTGCAGCAACCACGTTGCTTTTCAGCGAGCAGAATCCCTATCCCTCTAAGCAATCTGTTTGCACTGCGAGTTAAGTTGGTCGCACGTCGATTGGTGCGCGAAGCGCAATAGTCGAGCAGTGCAGTACCAACTCACAGTAGTTCTTCGGCCCTCCGATCATTCGGGCTGGTAGGTTTTTTTCGATTTTGCCGATCTTCCCGAAATGCGCGATTAGGCGGCGTGCGGAATCCAAAGGGCTAAACTGCACTGCTGCAAGGGCTTAATCGAATTCAGGTGCGGATCCCCACGGTCCTCTGGGGTTGGCCTGGGGGTCCTCAAGGCCAACCTGGCTTGCCTCCCTTACCGCTCACAACGGGTTGAAATCTACCTTAGGTTCCGAATTGCATCCTGCAATCTCGAGACATGGATTCCGTGTTCAACCACATTGCCTTGCCGGTCCAGCAGTAGCATCGTGGGGAGCGTAATGATCCCCATCTCGTTCGCCAGACGGCTCTCCATGGCACCTTTTTCGTACAACTGGGACCAGTTCGCGCCCATGCCTCGGACTACCTCTCGAGCTGCAGCTGGGTCGCTATCGAGGTTCACACCAAGCAGGCCCAATTCAGGGCCCATTTCTGCCTGGAGTTGTTTGAGGGCGGCCATCTCCTGCTTACAGGGGCCGCACCAACTGGCCCAGTAATGGACAACCACAGCCCGATGCTTATCTCGCATGGCGGCCAGGCTCATCGGTGTTCCATCCAGAGTTGTACCGCTAATCACCAGCGGCTTCCCCTTGGACTGCAAACGTCGGACTGCTCCGGCGGATTTTTCTGCCACGGGCGTTTTGGAAAACTTGGTGATAATCTGCTGGTACCAGGCAAGTGCCTGGGCCGGCTCGGCCGAAAACTCCAGTGAAATTGCCAATTGAAGAATCGCCTCGCTGGTGTCGGGGCTGGTCGGATGACGGCTGATAAAGCCCTCCAGATCCTCAATCCAGGTTCGCTGGATCTTCTCGTAATCTGCGTCAGGGGCTTGCAGGCTGCGGCCATAGGACGCCGACATGGCGCGGATCGTAACGTACGCCAGGTCAGGGTCACTTGGTTTTTGGCTAAGCTGTTGAGCGATTTTCTGCAGGCGTTGTACACCCCCGGGATACTCGCCGGACTGGGCAGCGGCGCTGACTATGTCAGCCAGCTGTCGAATCCAGATACTCTTCTGTTCCTGAGACTTAGCCAAGCGACTGAGCTGTTCCATTTGGTCCGCGCGTCGCTCGTTCAGGGCCATTTTCTGTTGGCTGGTCGTAGCAGCGGCCAGTTGGCGGTCAATCGCCTCAAGCTGGACCATCAGCATCTGCTCTTCTTCGCCCAGTCCCATCGGAACGTTTTGGCTTCCACTTGCTCCAGCCTCGATGGTGGATTGGAAGAAGAAGCCGGAGCTGGCGGCCAGTTCGGCACCTGCCAGGTGTCGTGGCATGTCGATCAGTTTCCAGCATTTTCCTACTTGCACGAGGGAACCGAGTAGCAGCTGTTGGTGCTGGTCGCCTGTTTCGACAACGGCGGCAGCGCTATCGAGCACTATCAGGTCATTTTGGATGCCATTCGTCCCAGCGGGCAGCAGGCCTGGAACACCAGCTCCAAAATGTGTCCAGCGGGTGGCCTGCTGAATCATCGTCTGTTTCTCTGCCAGCGCCGCAAAACCTGACCTGGATTCGGACCCCAGTTTACTCAGCTGTGTGGCGAGCGGGCCTGTGATACCAAGTTGCTGAAGATCCACGTCGGACACCAGCAGGGCATTAAAGCGTTCGGGCGATGCGGTTCGGAGTGCCTCGACGAGTTCCTGCGAGACCTCGGCAGCTGAGATTATCTTCCAGCTGTCGATCCGTTGGTCACCATTGCGGTCGACACCCCAGCGGGTACCGGCGGTACCGAGCCAGCGGTAATTGTCGGCCAGGCCATCGAAGTCACTATCGATATCACGATAGACTTCGACGCCATCCTTATAGTAGCACCAGAGGTCGACTTTCTTATCCATGTTGGTATCGACGAAGCGCCGCATCAGCTGACCTTGCGCCGAGCGCAGGAACCATCCGACACCGTCCGGGATCGTCTCGGCGGTGAAGCTACTTTGCTGTGCGTCGGCTGCGGTTGGTCGTACGTAGTCGACACCGGGCTGGACTGGTTTGAGCTTCAGCGCGTCAGCCACCTGGGGGTTAGCGGCGAGGGCAGCTGGGATGGTGTCGCTGGCTAGTGCGACGGCCAGCAGGAGTGCCAGTTGCGGGAGCCATCTGAAATGGAGACGGGAGTATGCCAACTTCATCAACTCTCTCCGATCGGGGTGCGGTCACGGGCAGTGCCAGAGGTTGTCTGGAGCGTCTGGGCGCCGACAACCTTGTGTCATCAGTGAAGGGTCGGCGATCGGCGGGCGAAAGAGCACTCAATCTGGCAAGAATTCTTGTTCTCATCTTGGTCGCGGCGGTGGTTTGACAGGATCGGCAGACTGCATAGAATACGTGTCTTCACAGCCAGTTCTTTCTGGTGTAGGGGAAGGGCGTATAGCTCAGTTGGTTAGAGCGCGTCGCTGATAACGACGAGGTCCGAAGTTCGAATCTTCGTACGCCCACTTGGAGTACACGGTCATTTTTGTTGAGTTCCGGGGCGGCGTTGGGAGGCGCGTTCGGGACGTTTGATGAGGAGAAAGAAGGGGGCTGTAGCTCAGTTGGGAGAGCATCGCGTTTGCAACGCGGGGGTCGTCGGTTCAAGTCCGTCCAGCTCCACTTCGGCCGGTTGCAGCAAAAGGCAACCGGTCGCATCGCGAGGCATAAGCCGTTGCTTGGCAGCGGCTTGTTTCGTTTCTTGCTGGATCAGGAAGCGGCCTAACTAGCAGATGGCTCGCCGGTCAGGGCGCAGAACTGTTTTTCTCCTAGAATGCTGATTCATCCTCCTGCCAAATTCCCGATAACAGGTAGTGTGCAGCTTCCCAACAGGAGAAGATGAAATGCTCACCATTGTTGACAGCCAGCGAGCAACCAGCCCCTTGTCCCGGCGACGTTTCCTGCAGATCGGCGCCCTCGGGGCCAGCAGCTTCACGCTCCCCAACCTCCTCCGGCAGCAATCGCTGGCCCGGGAACGCAACTACATCAAGAACAAGTCGGTCGTCTTCCTCTTCCTTCAGGGTGGTCCCCCGCAAAATGAAATGTGGGACCCCAAGATGGAAGCCCCCGATAATGTCCGCTGCTGTACGGGCGCCGTCCAAACCGATATCCCGGGAACCCAGTTCGGAGGGACCTTCGGTCGCCTGGCCCGCCATACAGACAAGCTGTCAATCGTCCGCAGTTTCCACTCGGGAGACGGTGGCCACAACCAACTGCCGGTCCTCTCCGGGAAACATGGCTCCGGCGCGGTGATGGGAGCCCAGTACGCCCGGCTCTACGGAACCAACCACCCGGTCACAGCGATGCCCAGCCACACCGTCCTGCTGCCAGAGCAAATCGATCCCGACTTGAAACTGGGAACACCGACCGGCCCCTTCCGTTACGACTACATCCGTAAGAATTACACGCGGGCTGGCGAATACGGCGGCGCCTACCAGGGGCTGCTCCTTGATGGTGGCAAGGGACTGGCCGAAAGCCTGACACTCTCGTTGCCCAAGCATCGTTTCAACGATCGCCGGGCACTGCTGGCACAACTGGATCTGCTCAAGCGACGTTTTGACAACACCACCGATCTCGATTCGGCCACGGCCGCGGAACAACAGGCCGTCGATGTCCTGCTGGGCGGGATTGCCGATGCCTTTGACCTTTCCAAAGAAGACCCCCAGACGATTGCCCGCTATGACACCAGTTCACTCTTTGACATGCGGCAATGGCACAAGGGAGGGCGACTCTACGAGAACAAGGTGAACCAGTCACGGATCACCAACCTGCTAGGCAAGCAACTGCTACTGGCACGCCGCCTTTGCGAGGCAGGCTGTGGTTTCGTGACCGTCCATGACGCCTGCTGGGATTTCCATAACGATGGGAACAACCCCTCCCATGCCAAGGCGATGCCGGTCCTGGGAGCACAAGTCGACCATGCGGTCGCCGCCTTCCTGGAGGATGTCCATCAACGCGGACTGAGTGACGACATCCTGCTGGTGATCAGCAGTGAAATGGGACGTTCACCCGGCAAGCAAAAGAATGGTGGCACCGGACACTGGGCCCGGCTCACCCCGCTGCTGGTGGCCGGCGGGGGTTTGCAAATGGGAAAAATCGTCGGCCAGACCGATGCCCATGGCGGTGAGGCGACCAGCGACCTTTACGGTCCCGAGCACTTGAATGCCACCATCATGCAAACCCTCTTTGATGGCCCGCAAGCCCGCCTTGTTGCCGGCCTACCGAAGGAGCTGATCCAGACGATCACCGACGCCAAACCGATTCGGGAACTACACGCCTAACGATCTGCCTGGCATCGATAAGCAACTACCAGCGGAAGCCAGGATTCCGTCCAGCTCCATTCATGGTGGCCCGTGATTATTTTGCTGGAACTGCATCAGAAGGGCATCCTCCCTGTTGACAGTCATAGGGGCCATTCATAGACTTGGATACTTGTCGCTGATTCAGGAACTGAAGCATGTGACGTAAGTGGTGGCCAGGAGCGAGTTTCCAGTCGCTTGAGAGTGTCTGGAAGTTGGCTCCTGTTCATCAGGCGTTGGTCGTCGTCGTCATGCACGACGGCAAACGATGTGATCTTTGACAATTCGGTATGCGTGTCGATGGCATCTTCGTGGAGGCGAAGCCTAGCTTTGCTTTCACAAGAAGCATCAATTTCGAATTTCGAGTGTCTGAATGAAGAGCATCAGGCAAGCGGCTGATTGTTTGTTTATCAGAGTGACATCCAACGTGGGTGGATCGATGATGGGCGGCAAGCGGCAGCTTGACTGGCAACTGGACATCGTTACAAACTGGTAGCGGCTTATTTTTTGAGTTCGACCTGGTCACGGAACTGACGTTTAGGCGTGAGCGAAGTGGCCGGTGGAACGTTGAATTATTGTGGCCAAGCTACTAAGGGCGTACGGGGGATGCCTTGGCATTAGGAGGCTATTATAGGCGTGGAAGACTGCGAAAAGCCTTGGGGAGCTGTCAAACAAGCGTTGATCCAGGGGTGCCTTAGCGAACCCGGTGAACTGAAACATCTAAGTAACCGGAGGAGAAGAAAGAAAAATCGATTCCCTGAGTAGCGGCGAGCGAAACGGGAACATGCCCAAACCGTGGAGGTTTTCCTCTGCGGGGTTGTAGGGCTTCTCACATGAGAGTTACAAACTGACCCACTAGTAGAAAGAGGTTGGAAAGCCGTAATCCATAGAGGGTGAAAGTCCCGTATACGAAAGTGGAGTTGGCTCTCGAGGAGTTCCTGAGTAGGTCGGGTCACGTGGAACCCCGACTGAATCTACGGGGACCATCCCGTAAGGCTAAATACTACCTAATGACCGATAGCGAACTCAGTAGGGTGACTGAAAGGTGGGAAGACCCCCGTTTAGGGGAGGTACTGAACCTGAAACCGTACGCTTACAAGCGGTCGGAGCACGATGGAGTGAACTTGTTCATTCCCGTGTGACGGCGTGCCTTTTGCATAATGATCCGGCGAGTTACCGTTTGCGGCACGGTGAAGGCCTTACGGGCCACAGCCAGAGGGAAACCGAGTCTGAATAGGGCGATATTGTCGTAGGTGGTAGACGCGAAACTGCGTGATCTACTCATGGGCAGGTTGAAGCGCGGGTTAAACCGCGTGGAGGACCGAACCCACTAGGGTTGAAAACCTAGGGGATGACCTGTGAGGAGGAGTGAAAGTCTAATCAAACGCAGAGATAGCTCGTTCTCTCCGAAATATCTTTAGGGATAGCCTCGAGCAACTACGTACTGGGGGTAGAGATACTGAATCGGATGGAGGCCCTTCCCGGGGTACTCCACCGAACCAAACTCCGAATACCAGTACGACTATCTCGGGAGTCAGTCCGCGGGGGATAAGCTTCGCGGTCAAGAGGGAAACAACCCAGACCATCAGCTAAGGTCCCGAAGGGTTACTTAGTCACTAAGGAAGTTGAGTTGCTGAGACAGCCAGGATGTTGGCTTAGAAGCAGCCACCATTTAAAAAGTGCGTAACAGCTTACTGGTCGAGCAACTCTGCGCCGATAATGAACGGGAGTAAGTAATCCACCGAAGCTATGGATTGCATTCACCTTCGGGTGAATGGAGTGGTAGGAGAGCGCTGTACACCAGATACATGCCGCACCGAAAGGAGCGGTTTCGGGGTGTACAGGTGATTATGCCGGAATGAGTAACGATAAAGCAGGTGAGAATCCTGCTCGCCAAAAGCCTAAGGTTTCCTGGGGAAGGCAATTCCGCCCAGGGTTAGCCGGTGCCTAAGTCGAGGCCGAAAGGCGTAGACGATGGATAGCAGGTCAATATTCCTGCGCCACGGTGTGGACCGATGGAGTGACGGCGTCCGAAAGATGTAGTAGCGTTTAGTAGTGCTACGCGATTGTGCCAAGATGGAGGGATAGGAAAATCCGCCCTCATAATTCAAGGCATCGTCGGACCTATCTAGGTATCTCATTGGAAGGACGTCCAAGAAAAGCTTCTAAGGGTTGAAGCATCTGTGACCGTACTAAAACTGACACAGGTAGGCGGGTCGAGTAGACCAAGGCGCTCGGGAGAACGGTGGTTAAGGAACTCTGCAAAATTGCCCCGTAAGTTCGCGAGAAGGGGTGCCCCTGGTGGTGCAAGCTGCTGGGGGCCACAGTAAATCGGCTCCTGCGACTGTTTATCAAAAACACAGGACTCTGCTAACTCGCAAGAGGATGTATAGAGTCTGACGCCTGCCCGGTGCCGGTAGGTTAAGGAAGACGGTTATCTCTTCGGAGAGAAGCTGGCGACTGAAGCCCCGGTAAACGGCGGCCGTAACTATGACGGTCCTAAGGTAGCGAAGTTCCTTGTCGGGTAAGTTCCGACCTGCATGAAAGGCGTAACGACAGGAGCACTGTCTCAACCACCGACCCGGTGAAATTGTAGTCGTGGTGAAGATGCCACGTACCCGCGGTTAGACGGAAAGACCCCGTGAACCTTTACTGTAGGCTGATATTGGGCTGAGGTATGTCTTGTGTAGGATAGGTGGGAGGCTTTGAACCGGCAGCGCTAGCTGTCGTGGAGCCGTCCTTGAAATACCACCCTAGGTATGCTTTAGTTCTAACTTTGATCCAGTGAATCCTGGCAAAGGACAGTGTCAGTTGGGCAGTTTGACTGGGGCGGTCTCCTCCCAAAGAGTAACGGAGGAGTGCAATGGTACCCTCAGCCTGGTTGGCAATCAGGCGTAGAGCGCAAAGGTAGAAGGGTGCTTAACTGCGAGACTCATCAGTCGAGCAGATACGAAAGTAGGTCTTAGTGATCCGGTGGTTCCGTATGGAAGGGCCATCGCTCATCAGATAAAAGGTACTCCGGGGATAACAGGCTTATCGCCACCGAGCGTCCATAGCGGCGTGGCGGTTTGGCACCTCGATGTCGGCTCATCACATCCTGGGGGTGAAGAAGCTCCCAAGGGTTTGGCTGTTCGCCAATGAAAGTGGTACGTGAGCTGGGTTCAGACCGTCGTGAGACAGGTCGGTCCCTATCTGCCGTGGGCGCATGAAACTTGAGGAGATTCTTCTTTAGTACGAGAGGATTTGGAAGGACGTAGCTCTGGTGTACCAGTTGTCGCGCTAGCGGCACGGCTGGATAGCTAACTACGGAAAGGATAAACGCTGAAAGCATCTAAGCGTGAAGCCCGCTCCGAGATTAGGTTTCGTTCTGCAATCGCAGTGAAGTCCCCTGGAAGACGACCAGGTTGATAGGCCGGATGTGTAAGCGTAGTAATACGTTCAGCTAACCGGTACTAACGGACGATTGCTTGGTCACTTTAATTCAACGTTCCCAGATGTACGTTGTTCAAGTTGCCCAAAGCACGATTTCAGACTTGATATGATCGCGCCATCAATCCTGGCTCGCTGGCCTTCGACTTAACCGTCGATCGTCAGCGTCCGCCAGGCACGCAACACCGAATGGGCAGGTCGTGCTTCGCCGCACGGCCTGTCACTTCCCGGTGACTATATCGAAAAGGCAACACCTGTATCCATACCGAACACAGTAGTTAAGCTTTTCGAGCCGATGATAGTGCCAAAAGTGCGAAAGTAGGTATCGCCGGGATTATTACAAGCGAAAACCCCGCTTGGTTGAGCAATCAGCCAGGCGGGGTTTTTTTTGCGCTGTCCGACCCCGTTCGGCACAATCGTTTGCCACACCCTGACAGACGCGGCCGGGGCCCTGCAAGCATCAACCCTTCGCCTGTTCCCACGACGCTGGCGGCTCTAACTCGAATTTCATCGGCTCACTCCCCACCGGATGCTCAAACGCCAATCCGCGGGCATGCAACGCAATGCCGTCAGGAAACGCCACGCCACTGTCATACTTGCGATCGCCCACAATCGGCAAACCACGTGCTGACAACTGAACCCGGATCTGGTGCTTCCGCCCAGTCTGCGGGGAAATCTTCAGGCACTGGAATCGCCCCCAACGCCCTACCAACTGGTATTCCAGGACTGCCTGTTTCGCGTCCGACTGCTCCCGCTCAACTGCCAGCACCTTGCGATGGCGTTCGTGGTGCACCAGCCAGTCCGTCCACAGTCCGTTGTCAGGCTGTGGAATATCCTCGACCAGCGCCCAGTACTCTTTTTTGACGGTCCGATCGCGGAACTGTTCGTTCAAACGTGCCGCTGCCTTAGAGGTCCGAGCAATCACGACCACGCCGCTGACCGGAGCATCCAGCCTGCTCACAATCCCCAGGTAGACCTTACCCGGCTTCTGGTACTTGTGGCCGATATAGTCGCGAGCCTGCTGCAGCAAACTCGGTTTTTCTGGCGCAGCTCCCATCGTGACCAGCATGGCTGGTTTGTTGACCACCAGCAGGTGGTTATCCTCATAGAGGACAGGAAAGGGTGCACTGGTCACGTTCGCTGGACCTTCGAAGAAACTCAGTCGCGTCGCTGTTAACCATGACAAACCAATCCTCACTTGAAAACTACCCGCGACTGGTTTTGGCCAGCCAGTCGCCGCGCCGAGAGCAGCTGATGCGATCCGCCGGTTATCATTTTGAGGTAATCCATCCGGATCCGGCTGCGGAAGCCGACTTCAGCTTTGATGGGCCGTTCGACCAACTCGTTCAACAACTGGCCCTGCGCAAGGCCGCTGACGTTGCCGCGCGGATCAGCGACGGGCTCGTGATTGGCTGTGACACTGTCGCCTGTTGCCAGCAGCAGCTGCTTGGAAAACCCCTCGACCAGGACGATGCCCGCCGCATGCTGCGGTTGATGCGCGGCCAGCGCCATTCCGTGCTCACCGGCATCTGCCTCTGGCATCGCCCCAGTGACACTCGACGGACAGCAGTAGCCAAGACAACCCTGCAGATGGACTTGCTCAGGGACGAACAGATCGAGAACTATTTGGCAACTGGCCAGTGGCAAGGCAAAGCGGGCGGCTTTGGCTTCCAGGATCGTCTCGAGTGGATCCAGATCCTGGAGGGCAGCGAATCCAATGTGGTAGGCTTGCCGATGGATTTGCTGGACCAGTTCCTGCAACAGCGACACTGGGAAAATTCCGCTCCTCAGTTGTGAGAAGCCAAACTGCTGGAGACAATAAAGGTAGCCACTGAGCTTCTGCTGGCCTAAGCCTGGCAGCCTCACTGTGCCTTACATCCTCTGCCTGCGACGTTCACATCACAGATGGCCAAGTCCAAGACTGAATCATTCCACGAGGCTGCCCTGCTGAGCAGCCTCGTCAGCCACGACGAGCTGCAGCAGGCTGAAAACGGACTTGCCGGTGGCGGAATTGCTGCCGGCCTGGCTGACGACGAACAGGCTCATTTCGTTGCTGACCAGCTGGTCGAATCGCAGGTCCTGTCCCGCTACCAGGCAGACCAGATATTGGGTGGTCGCACCAAGTTTACTCTGGGTCCCTACATCATCGCCGACTGGCTGGGGCAGGGGGGCATGGGCCAGGTTTTCAAAGCTACCCACGAGGTGATGGGTCGGGAAGTTGCCGTCAAGGTGTTACCGGTCGACAAGTCGACACCTTATGCAATTGCCAATTTCATTCGCGAGATCCGCACTCAAGCCCAGCTGGATCATCCTCATCTGGTTCGTGCCCATGATGCGGGCCACGATGGCGATGTCCATTTCCTGGTAACGGAATTCGTCGCCGGTACAGACCTGCGGAGACTGGTTCGAACTCATGGGCCACTGAGCGTCCGTCAGGCGGCCAGTATCATCATGCAGGCTGCTCGTGGCCTGGCTTATGCCCACGATAAGAACCTGATTCATCGCGATGTCAAGCCTGGAAATATCATGGTGACGCCCGAGGGGCTTGCCAAGGTTTCCGACCTTGGTCTGGCCGGCTTCATGGACGCAACCGAGGACGATCCGCGAAGCGGCAAGATCGTCGGCACGGCGGACTATCTCTCGCCAGAACAGATCCGCACTCCGAATTCGATTACACCGAGCAGCGACATCTATAGTCTTGGTTGCACACTCTACTATGCGGTCACCGGCAAGGTTCCCTTTCCGGGTGGCTCCACAAATGACAAGGCGCACCGCCACCTGCACGACCATCCCTGGCATCCTCGTCGCTTCAACTCACACGTGACCGAGGAATTTGTCGAAGTTATCGCCGACATGATGGAAAAGGAACCTAGTAAACGGATCGGCTCAGCAGTCGAAGTTGCCAAGCGACTGGAAGCGTTTGCCGACGACCTGGTCTCGATACCGACGGCACCGATGGTTCAAAGCCCCTGGTCAGTCCCTCCGCTGCCAGGCCAAGAAGAGCAGATTCTGGACGACGACCTGGTGCTGCCACTCGATGATGCACTGGCCCAGGTGACAAGATCATCCCAGATGTCGGGGCAGGACACGCAGCAATCCGAACCGGGCTCCATTCCGCCTCCACCGATGAGTGGTGTCGAAGCGGAACCTGCATCGCTCTGGGACGACACCCGAGTCACCGTTATGGTCGCTGCGGCACTGGGCGTCGGTGGCCTGGTGGGGATCTTGTTTGGACTTTGCCTGGGCGCGATCTTCTAAGCTGCTGGACGCCGTTGGCTGACGACTGACTAGCCACCACCTGCTTCGCCATCGGTCTGTGGCACAGTCCGCAGCAGCTCGGCATCCAGGTTGGCATCCAGGTAATTGTCCATCAGCGCTCGAGTGCGGGAAAACAGCCCGTCTATCTTCTGCCGACTCCACTTGTCCAGCGTACCACCGGTAAAATCTCGCTTGCGGTCGTCGAGCATTTTCACCAGGTCTTCCTTGCTTTGTAGCGACGTGAACTTGGCATAGATCTCCCGCGCCTCGGCCGGCTTCTGGTCCTTCAGCTTGGCTTTGATACGAGTTGACAGTACCAGTCTTTGAATCACGAGGTCCATCACTGTCAGCTGGAAGCCAACAATGAACGACTCCACTTGCAGCCGCAAATCGTCACTCGGCAAAAGCGCTGTGTGCACTTCGTTGAGCCCGGCCACCACCGGCACACGGGCCAGCATTTGTTGGCCGTTGCGGACATAGAGGATTCGCAGCGGCGTCTGCAATCGATCGACCTCGACGACACCGCGCCAGTCGGTCTGGCCGACGGTGCGGGGATCCCCCTCTTCGATGTGAAAATTCGCATCGTCGGGGAATTGCGGCGTCTTGGAGAAGACCGTGTATCCGCCCAGGCCGCGGTCCGGCTGGTCACGATCGACGAGACGCAAGTCTGTCTTGTCAGCCGTGGGACGCACCAGCAGACCATACTTGTGTGTACGGGAACTCGATCGAGCCCTGGCCGGGTTCTTTGCTGAACTGCCCGTGGCATAAAGTTTGCATTCGAGGTCACCAGTCGGCGCCAGCTTTTGCACAAACATGTAGGTTGCCACAACCTCGGTGATGCCATCCTTGAGCGGTTTTCCATATCGGTCGTTACGTCGCACAACGACTCGCAACACATCCGCTGGCCCGATATAGGTCGGCAGACTCCGATCCAGTTCGAATTCCTCGGTCAACGGAGCGGTGATACCGATCCCCGAGCGGCTGCCACCACCACCCAGCAAGATACCGGTCTCGCCATCATCTCCTGCATCTCCTGCATCTCCTGCATCTCCTGCATCATCTGCGACTGTCGGCGTGCTACCTTGATCTTTTGGTATGTACATCAATCCGGCTGCTCGCACTGTACCAATCATGACTTCACGGCTTTTTTCCTGGCCCGCTTCGCTGGTGTAGAAAATCGTACGAAAAGAGGAAAAGCGAACGACGGGTGAGAAGGCTTCAGCCACAGCTGAGAACAGTTGGTCTCCGAGTTGCTGGGGACTCTCAAAGCGCCGCTCAACCATGCGGCTCCAACTGAGAGCTCGACAGTCCAATTCCCTGACTCGCACAAGGATACTGAGCCCCTCGTCAAGCACGGAAACCACCAGCAACTTGTCCTGTTTCAGCACAGCGGCGGCGCTGCTGCCGGCCGCCTGGATCTGGCTGGCTGTGATATCCTCCGGATGCAGCGCAATGTCCGCCCGCAGCCCGGCTGGCACCTTCGTGTTGAGATCAATATCCCAGATCTTCATATCCCAGGTCGATTTGGCCCAGGCAGACACACGAGTATTCAACACCTGCCGAGCGGCACGGCGGTGAATGGATGTAATTCGGACACTGGGGCCATGTGCGATCCAGACGTTGACCCGGTAGGGCGAAAACAACCAGGTGTCCTGCGCACTGGCTTTCACTCCTGCTGTAACGAAGCCCAGCCAGCAGAGGGTCAGCACAAGAGCACGGCGCAGCAGGCTGGATCGCCGCGACTGTCGCGGTCGTATCGATCCCGTTAGCAGGCCGTTGTTATTCATCGTGGTTTACACTCGGTTTCTCAATCGTTGATGGCTCAGGGCAGGTCCGGCGCCAGCTGCCACCGCTGCACTCCCTGGTAGAGTGAGACTGGCGGCTTGGGGTTCAGGCGGATACCGGAATGGTGGGCATAGAAATCGGTCATTTGCCAGAGTGGGATCACGGTCACTTTGTCATGGCAGACACGGTGTAGGTTTCGCACGCGGCTGCGAACTTCCTGCCAACGCATGGCTGATTCAAGCCACTGCAGGGAACGGTTCACATGGTCATCGCTGACAGCAGCCAGCCCCTCACTGCCGAGCAACTTGCCGGCATCGACAATCGGCTCCCACATCGCCAGCTGGCAATACAAGAGGTCATATTCACCACTGTCGTCCAGCGTTTCTCCTGGCGGCAGTTCCTTCAGCGAGATTTCGATCTTGATGAAATTCAGATGGAACTCGATGGCCTTGCAGACATTCCGAGCTGCTTCAGTAGCCGGATGAGCGAGCACCAGGGCTGGAATCCCCTCGAACTCCTCGTCCTTCTTTTCGGCAGCTTCCTTCATCCGTCGCTGGGCCAACGTGAACAGCGTGACAGCCAGGCGAGGAGAGTACTGACGCGGTTGAATTGACTGGTCATAGGCATAGGAGAGCGGGTCAGATCGTGACATACCGGCGGCAAAAGGCCCGCTGATCAAGCGACAGCCAACAGATCGGTGGCCCCGCAACAAGACGTCATCGAGGATCACATCGCGACGGATGCCGAAGGCAATTGCCTTGCGGACCAGCTCGTTCTGCATGTGTTCATGCTGGACATTGGGTATCAGCATATGCACAGTCGGCAAGGCATATCGATGGACCCGGATCAGCGGGTCTGCTGAGAGGGCAATGGCATCGGGTGGCAAGAGGTGATCAAGCACGTCAACTTCACCCGACTTGAGGGCACGGATCGCCTTCTCCGTATCCTCATACAGATGTTCGACGATTTCTGCTGGCGGAACGGTATTTGGATTCGGCGGAACGTAGGGGAAACGGTTATTGCCGTTGCTCTGGAATCGTGTGGCAACTTCATCTTCACTGGAAACAACGAAGGGGCCATCAATCCGGCTGGGATCGTCCTCGGCTAGATTTTGATCGATGAAGACCTGCAAGAGTGCCTCGGGCAGTACATGCGGCCGGCGAAAATGAACTTGCAGACCATACACATGTTCAACGTCGACATGCGACAGCAAGCTGGCCCACTGGGTGTTATAGGTTGGGTGCTGGGGATCAGCCATGTCCAGCAATTTTTCAGCCACGCGGTATCCATCGGTCTGATGTTGCTCGGCGATCTGTGCCGGGTTGATGGACAAAATCAGGCTGCGGCGGTCATTGGACTGGCGAATGGTCCCCATCGGAAACTGGTAATCGCCCTTTTCGGGACCTGGCCCCTGGTACTCCAGGATGGTACGTCGGACCAGGTATCCCGCTCGGCGAGTGGACCAGTTATCGATGCGACCACGATCTGCAGACAGGGCCCGCTCGGTAACACCGACCAGAACAAGTGGATATCGGCGGGCGATTTCGACGGCCAGCTCACGGCCTCCCTGCACACGCGGGAATATCTCCAGCATCTGGCGACTTAATCGCTGCGCTTCACGCAGCTTGCCATCCAGCATCAACTGGCGAGCCTCGTCACGTTTGCCAACGGCCATCTGGTTCAAGAGGTTGGCGGCGCCCTGCACGGACGGCAGCTCGTCTGCACCATACGTTCGCAACAGGCGGTCCATCAGCTGACCCGCCATCAGCGTCTTGCCAGCCTCGATATAGTCATTGAGGATCTTTGCAGCCGCTGCGTCGATCGCCCGCGCCACCGTACTACCATTGCCGTCCAGATCGAATGTTGCGTTCCGACCGTAAAGTTCTTCCAGCAGCGACAGTGCTTCGAGGAAGCGAGCCTCGCCAAACCACTTCTGGGCACTGAGATAGAGGTAACGGTGCAATGTCTCATCGAGGCCCGGGGCTTCCGGGTACTTCCGATTGAGGAATGTAAAGTACTCGAATGCATCATCGAGTTTCCCCTCTGCCACCAGCTGGCTTACTTCGCCGACGAGAATCTCTTCGAACAACTGCAGGCTGGCAACATCCTTCCAGGTCACTTCGTAGATCTCGTCAGGATCATCCAGCAAGTGGATCTCAATGACGTCCCCTCGCTTAAAAGCTGGCACTTTCCGGTTCGGAAAGGGCAGGGGCTCAATCTCAATCGCTTCGGTTGTTTGTTCGTCGACCTTGATCACGACCAGGTCATAGGGAGTCCGGCGGGCCAGCTCGTCATAAATCTGTTGCGCCTGCAGATCTGTCGTCAGCAGCAGCCCGGTGACGAGGACCAGGCAGCCGGTGAGCAGCCGCCGAAGCGGCAGTCGGTACTTTCCACTGCGAGCCGTCATCAGCCGCTACCTCCCTGTCTCTGTGGTACCGGGATCACATGAATGGCCCCATCCGGACCGGACAGCCAGAGCCGATCGGCAAACACGGCCGGCCGGCCCTGCAGTGGTTCACGCATTTTCTGGCGGGCAACGACCTCGCCTGAATCTCCCGCGATCCGCCAGATACTTCCTGACAGCGACACAAGAAAAAAGTCCCCCTCGTAGGCCAGCGGTTGACTGGCAATCTGGCGACTCTTGACATCCGCCTGCCAGGAAAAGACATGCTGTCGGCCAATTCCATTCAGCATGCTGGTGAGCACCAGCAGCTCGATCTGCGTGGAGGGTTGCAGGCAACAGAGCTTGCCGTTGTCTGTCAGCAGCAGCAGGCGATTATCGACTCGCCATGGCCCCCAGATCACGCGTCTGTCGACATCCCACTGAGCGACTTCTTCCAGGGTCTCCCAGTCGTATGCCAGCAGCACATCGTTATGCTCGCCGCGAGTTACTGCGTAGAGGTGATCTCCGAGTGCAGCCATCTGGGGATAGACGGTATCTCGCAGGGGCTTGGTCACGGTCATCGCCAGGTGTTGCCGCGGCTGTTGTTGGACCTGGACCCCAAACAGCTGTTGATTGTCTCGCATCACGACGAAGCCGCGTGTCGGATCGGCATGCACAGCGGGAGCTGACCAGACGACCTTTTCGCCAGGCCGCAGGCTCGGTTGAAAGGGCATCACCTGCTGGCTACCTGAAGGCATATGGTAGAGTCGAATCGCGCCATCATCAAAAGGGACGAGCAACTGTCCACCGAATGCGGTTGCCGGAAAGGCCCGCCCGCGGCTGCCTTCCAGGCTAACGTGCTGGGCTGACTCGCCATCACCGGAGGCCGCGAAGAGTACAGAACGTGACGTGGAAGACCCCATCATCACGATGCGCCCGGGTGCCAATTCAACGGGTCGTGAAAAGGCAGCCTGGCGGTCAACACCCTGGGGAACTGTCTCTAGCTGATACTGCAATCCAGCCGGTGGGGTATCAAAGCGAAATAGCCCGGCCTGCGACGTCAGCACGCTGAGTTGGTTATTCTGCTGGTCCACTGACACGCTGGCGGTGCCACCAACCGCTGTCTGCCAACTTGGACGGCGTGCGGCGGATGGCTGACCGGAAATTGTGAATGCTGTGGCCCCTTGCTGCTTGCGCGTGTGCACGACAACCGTATCATGCCGTTGTAGCGGCGCGACGAATTCATCGCCGTCATTGTCAATCCAATCAAGCGTCAACTCACCCAGCACCGCCTGGATTTTATAACGCGCGAATTGTTTGCCACCGATCCAGAGCTGCCCCTGGTCGACAAGCGGAAACTGGATCACTGGTGCAGTAAAGGAGGCAGTGATGCCGGCCATTTCCTGCACAGGGGGACTGATATTGGGGTCGACCTCATAGACCCGAATCTCCCCCAGGTCGGTTGCCACCAGCACGCGACGATCGTACTGAATGGGAGGTACGACGACTTTCCCTTTCAGGGAGATCGGCCGCTGGGCGATCTTCACTTTGCCGGTCGTTTTATCGGTCTGAAAGATACGGACAAGGCTGCGATCCTCTTCCACGTTTTCGCAGATCACGACGTAACCGACGGCCGCCACGGGGCCGACTTGAACGCCGCCGTCACTGTGGCTAGCGTACAGGACGTCCGTACAGACATTGGACTCAGCCGATACGACGTAGAGATTACTGTGCTGACCAACCTGGAAAAAACTGTTTGTCTCGACATCATAGGCTGGTGGCACCTGGACCTGCATGGGAAAGCTGATGGCCGCCGCCACAGCACCACTCTGAAGATCCACTCGCAACATCTGGCTGGCGTCATCCGCTGCCACAGGCCGAGTATTGACAACCGCCTGGCCGTTTATCAGCAGCGGGTTGGAGAACGGCATATTGATCGCCAGTCGCCACTTGAGCGCCCCGCTGCGGGCGTCCAGCCGCAATAGTTCGTGCCGCTTTCCGTCGACCACGAGGGCGTCGGCAGCAGGATCAGCAGAGACGGCACGAGGATGAATGATAGTCTCAAAACCAACAAACCGTCGCCACAGGACCTTGCCCGATCGAACCTCGACGCCATAGACACTTCCACCAGCCAGGACAAATGCGACGTGCGGCCCGGCGGTGGGGATGATCTCGCCGCTGGTGACAAATGTGACAACTGTATCTTCAGCGGCCAGCTGGTGATCTTGTTGAGAGACCTCAAATTCACTGGTGGCAGTAACCTTGACAAGCTGCTGCTCGCTCTCTGAAATCTTCAGGACTGCATTGAGCAGGATGGCATCGTTCTCCAGTTCGGGGAATTCCCTCAAGAGATCCTGCCGGCCGTTGAAGGCCCGGCGAGTGTTACCCTGCCCGGACGCCGCTTCCATTTCCTTGATCGTGGCATTCAGTTCGGTGGTCCGGTCGATATGGCGATTCAGGCTGATCGTTTTTTCCTTGATCCGCTCCAGCTGAGCCGCCAGCACGGCATTACCTTTCTTCCTGCTGGCAGGAATATAGGAGGTGGTATCGACCAGTTTCATCGCATCCACGGAAAGATCCAGGTTGGTCTGTTTGACCTGCAGGTCCCCCGATTTGAGTGCAGCATCGACAAACGACTCCACGATATTCGGAAGCAGCAGGGCCAGTTCATCCCGGACCTGGTTAAACTTCTCTTCCTTCTGCAACTCGGGCAGAATCTTCTGGCAGCGTTCCAACGCTTTGTCGGGCGTGCTGGCGACCTGCAGGATCTTACTCATACCGATCCTCGCCCTGGCCAGCGACGCGTCGTCGTGCCGCGGGTAGCGTTTGACAAAATCCTCGTACTTGCCGATCGACTGGGTATAGGAACCGGCGTTGTAGTCTGTCTGGGCCCGCGAGAGCATTTCAGCGGGTGGATGCGAGGTGATCGACAGGTAGAGGAAAAAACCAAGCACCCCCATCAATCCGAAGCTGGCGCTGCCGAGCACGATCAACTTGGTATCCCAGGGGCTCTTCTCGACCGCCAGTTCCGCCAACGTGCTGGGGGCCTGGTCATCCGTAATCGGTTCGGCATCGGGCGGCGGCGCGGCAACGTTCGGATCGGCAGCTACGGCTGGCTGACTGGCGGGCGTAGCGAGCGGGTCCATCAGCGGATCTGGCGCGGCGGCGACTGGCGTGGCCGGCACCACCGCCTGCTCGAGATCAACAATCTCCTCCTCCTCTTCGACAAGCGGCGCGCCTTCGCCGGTCAGATCGATGATCGGTTCTTCCTCCTCGGGCGCCTGATCCCGCTTGGGGCTGACCGACTCGGCGCCATCGAGCGAGTCATGCTTGAGCGCGTAATCGTCGTCCTGCTGGGATTCAGCCATGGCTGGCAAGTCGGACAATAACTTGCTCCCCTGGAAGCGCGTCAGGTGGCCCTCCTCGACAAGCAACTTGACGAGTTCCTCGGGAGTAACATCGCGACCAATCTGCGCAATAAGCTGCCTCAGTTGCTCGAGAATCGACTCCTCAAGCAAGGATTTTTCTTTCAGGTGATCAACAAACTGCTGGGCGTTCATAATCCTGGTGCCTCTCATCAACTCGGTCGGGGCACACTCTCCTGGGAAAAACTAACTCGCTATTCATCTCCGGTGATCGTCATCAACTGTACTTCATCAAGCCCAATTACCATGCCTGCATCCAAGGCTGCCACGACATTTTCATGCAGGCAATCCTCGTGGGCACGTACAACCAGCTTGCTGAACGGCTTCTCAGCATCATCCCGGGCCTGCCGTAACTTCACGTACAACTCGGCGATACTGGGAGCTTCTTCAGGATCTCCCCCGCCAGGCATGTAGACGAAAAAAGTGTTTGTCTCATCGACTTCCACGGTCAGGAACTCCGGGTCCTCATCGACATCCTGGGGCACCGCCTGGGTGGACGCTTCTTCCGGTTGTGGCGTCGGCACCTCAAGTGATTTCTGCAGGCTGAAAGTGGCGGTCATGATGAAGAAGATCAGCAGCAGGAAAGTCACATCGACCATCGGTGTCATGTCCAGATCATCGTCCTCGTCCGACACCTGGTTGGCAAAGACGATCTGGTTGTCATCGATCTGGTTGTGGTCAGTCATACTGGCTGTGGTTACGTGAGTTGGATGTGGTCATGCTGCGGCCAGGGCGGGAATGCCCTAGCCAGCTCATTCGAGTTGTTTGACTGCCAGGTAAAGTGAGGGAACATCTGCCCGACCGATCGCCTGGGCCACCCGGGAGACTTCCTTGTGCCGGATCCCCTTGGCCGCCTTGAGCAGCACGAATTGCTTTCCGCCATCAAGTTGTTCCTCGATAAAGCTGGCAATCTCCTCTTCCTGAGTTTCCACATCGGAGGAGAACTGCACCCCCCTGCCGTCTGAGACGAACACGCTGTCGGATCCATTCGGTTCAATGATCACGGTGACAGCCTGGTCTGCCAGCACGGCACTGCCGGCACGTGCATCGGGCAAGCCAACCGCCTTCTGCGAATCCATCTTGGCCGCCACGAGGAAGAAGATCAGCAGCAGAAAGGTAATATCGATCATCGGTGTGATATCCATCTCGACATCATCACCCCGTTTTCTTGGCGCCAGTACAAGCGGACCGCTATCGTCCTGCTTGTTAGTCGGTTGTGCAGCAGAGGCAGCCATGTTTAATCCTGGGATCCAAGCGAGGCACTGAACATATCCAGGAACCTGTTGATACCGGCACCGACCAGGTCCTGCATACGACGGATGCGAATGTTAACGCTGGCCATGATCATGATCAGGGGAATGGCGATAGCCAGCCCGCTGGCGGTGGTAATCAGCGCGACCATGATATTACCGGCCAACTCACCCGCGTCTACAGATTCCGAGCTGGCGAGCTTACCGAAGGCACCCATCATACCGATGACCGTGCCGAACAGTCCGATCATGGGAGCACTCTTGACGACAGTGTTAACCCAGCTCATTCGGTTCTCGAGATCCGCCAGTACGTCCCGTTGAAAACGGTCGACAAGCAGCTGGCGGACTTCTCTGAAGCCAAGGTCGCGGTTGACGATGGCCAGGTATGCCAGTTGAACCATGGCTCGGGAATCTCGCTCGCAGAGTTGAGCTGCTGTTTCGTAATCCCCTTGGGATAGCGGGACGGCAAGTTCTTCGAGGAACTTATCCTGTGCTCTCTCGTGCTTGAATCGTTTGGCACCGACACGTCGCCAGACCATGAAAACGCAAAAGGCACCCCAGAGCGCGATCAGCGCCAGGCAGGTGTAGATGATATTTCCGACCATGTCGAAAATCCGGTCCGTTGATGCCGAACCATCGTCCTGAGCGAGCAACTGGAAGCGGATAACGGTGTCAAGAAAAACGGGGTTCATAAAAACAGACCTATCATGTCAGGCGTGGCAAAAAAACGTCCCCAGGAATGGCCCTGGCTGCTGGCAATCGCTAGTAATTCGGGCGGGCGCGAAACTCCTGCTTGTCAACGACAAACTCAAAAGCACTGCCATTCTGACGAACAGAAAAGTAGGTGCGGCGAACCTCGTCCAGCCGCTTGCTGGCCCGCTGCAGCGCGGCATTCTCTGCCGTTTGCAGGCGAGTTTCAGCTTCGGGAGAGTAAAAGTGCAGGATCACTCGGCCCTGTGTCTGGATACCACCTTTGCCCAGCAGCTGCCTCGTCCAGGTGTCGCTGACTTTGTCGGTGGGAGCAAAGAACAGACGCCGCTCGTGCTTGCCCCCTTCGATCGCTCGCTTCTTGACCGTACCCGACACATTGGAGGCGTAATCGACAGTGCTGACGCCTCCACCGAGTGCTCCAATTTCGATCTTCATCTGGTCCAGTAGCCTGGCAAAAGAATCCACGCTGCGTGCGGTCAGCTTGATCCGCCATCTCTCGGCGCGCGGCACGACGTCGAGGTCTCCGTCGCCGCCCGGCCCCGACTCGCGACTGTCCCCCATGCCGGAACCATGTGCCGTGGCGGTCGCTCCTGTATTGAGAGCCACCAGCGACGCTGCGTTTGCTGTTACCGCATCGGTAACAGCCTCAAATGTCTCTTCAATTTGTGGTTCGATAAAATCCATCACCTCTTCCACGCCTGGTTCTTCCACGTCACGCTCATAACCCTTGGCATGATCGCCGCGACCACGCGGCTCAAGAATCAGGACTTTGACTGCCTCGATATCTTCACGAATGATGCTGCTGAGCCAGATAAACAGCATCAAGGCTACAGCCAGCCCCATGAAAACGTTCATGGCGATGATCAGGCTGGCGACGCGGTCATACGAGGAGACCTTGAGCAGGTCACCCTCCTCGACTTCGATCAGGCCAAGTACATTGCCGGTCGTCGTTGCCATCGCTCGTTCCTTGATCTCATCCCGTTATTCTCGGTGCCCCGCCAGTAGGCAGCAGGTCCTAGGGGGCCTCGGGTTTAATGATCACCTCATCCAGGTCGACTTCTGGTCGCACACTCCGATACCACTGCAACCACTTGTCGTATGCCAGTGCCTTCTGCTCGGGGCTGGCTTTGTCCGGCAAGCCAAAACCACTCAGGCGGCGACTGAGGAACCGCAAGGCGTCGCGGGCCTCTCGCGTGACACTCTCATCCGGATCGGTGAGGGCATAGAGCAGCAGTGGCACGGCATCGAGTCCTTCGGCGCGTGCCAGGTTGCGGACTGCGATCCGCCTCGCCTTGTAATTTTTGGCGCCCACCAGGGCCTTGAGCCTTTCCACCTGGGCCTTTCGCTTTTGCGTGTCAGAATCCAGCGTCAATTCCGGCGGCAGTTCGGCACGGGAATCAAAACTGGGGCCATTGGGGTCTTCCAGCATGGCAATGATCGCTTCGATATCACCGCTGACCTGTGCACCGGTCACTCTGGCGCCGTCAAGTCGAGCATTGGCGACATCCTTCGGCAGTCCCTTGCCACCCTGGAACTGGGTGTCCTGATTGAACTTGGCCACACTCTTGCGTGTGCTGCGAATCAGGAAGAAAACGGAAAAACTCGTGTTGGCCATCGGGCCACCCTTGCCCATGTCCCAGGACCCATCATCACGCTGTTTGCCGCGCAGGTAGGTGACGCCGTCGTTGTACCACTTGGGGCTCTTGGGATCGATTCCAGCGGCCAGGTCCTTGAAGGTATTGTAGCGCTCGAACACGTAGAGATAGTAATAGGGCCAGCGAATCGTCCGGGTACGAGGACTGGTTGAGTTGAGCCAGTCGGTGCCCTTGCTCTCCATCGTATAGTTCTGCTGGAACCAGCTGTCGCCGTCCCGCAGGCCTTGTTCCAGCACAGGCCGAGGAACGCTGTTGGTCAGTGGCTTGAGTCCCTTGGCCTCGGGGTCCTCCTTCCGCTTAACCGCGCCGCCGGCGAGCGTTTTCTTGGCTTCCTGCTTCTTGGGAGGCTCGTTCTTCACAAACTGCAGCATCCCTGCGGCGATGTAAAGACTACTGATGCCACACGCTGCATCGGACGGTGCGTCAGAAAAATTCGACTTGCCACCCAGCTTGATCGACTGATCCTTGCGTGTGAAAGTTCCGGGATCATCGCCGTGGTAGCCCCAGCTGCCTGTGGTGTGTTGCGTACGCAACAGCCAGTTGCAGGCGGAGGCAACATATTCGTTATCGAGATCAAATCCCTGTTTCTGTGCTGTCCAGAGCGCCAGCACGACGTACTGGGTCTGTGACGTGTCAGCGTGGCTGCCGTCCTGTTCGTTGACATAGGTCCAGGCACCATTCTTGGTCTGCCGATTCGCCAACTCGTTGAGGATATTCTGGATCTGTGGCCGGTAGAGGCTGCTATCGACTTCCAGCAGTAAGATTGCCACCACCGCCAGGTCATAACAGCTGTCCAATTCAGCACTGGCAAGGCTTTTAGGATCACTTGCCCAGGGAACGGACTCTGCCAGCGCCGCTGACACGATCGAATCGTTCTTGGCACCGGGAATGCTGTAGACATCCATGTACTTGTAGATCGCCAGGCCGCGTAGCACTCGGCCACCGATACGACCCATCTGGTCGCCACCCCTGGAATTGGCTTTGTAGGCACGAAGAAAGGCAACTGCCTTGTCCGTCATGGCGCGGACCACGGGATCGTCTGGCTCGTATGCCGAAACCTGTGGGGCCAGGAAAGTCACAGCAAGCAGTGGTACGATCATCGCCGCCAACAGCAAAGATCGTAAACCACGCACTCGACGAGGCGTTGAACGACTCATCACCTTCTCCTCTTCACTGGTCCCACTTGAAGATCATTACCGCCGACAATCCCGGCATTCGAAAGTCATGCCAGGCAAGCCCGCATAAGGCCCTGTGGGGAACGATTACGACGTCCCCAGCTACTGCCCCCGTAACCGTACGCCGCTTTTTGATAGTATCGGTCTTCCGCCAGCGTGTCAAGCAACACAAATCCTTACCTCACCCATAGTTATCGCCCAAAATACGTGCCATCGAGATGATCCCAACCGTACAGTTTGAGCAGCCACGCGGAGGGCGCTCTGGCTGTTGACCGTTGCGGCCGGCTGGGCCGTTTTTGAGCAGGTCCAGATTCCCTACCACGCTACCCCTCGTGCAGTGGACTTGCCTGTAAGGACGATTTGTGTAACCTATGCCATCTGACCGCTCTCGCAGCGGTCACCACACCCGGTCAGGTAGCTCAGTTGGTAGAGCAGTGGACTGAAAATCCACGTGTCGGCGGTTCAAATCCGCCCCTGACCACTTTCCTGCAGACAGTTTCTCACTCGCTCCATTTCCAAGCGAGTCCTGCGGGGACCTGTTAGCCTTTACAGGCCAGCATTCTTGCCGATTCTGCCAGTCGTCAGAGAGCCTTGAATACCAGCACGACGAGGCACGCCAGGCTTGAAAGAATCAATACGGCACAGCAGGGCAGGTAGCTCGACGATGCCCTGAGCGAATTCGGCCCGACATTTCGTCCGGTCGAATAACTGCTGATCGCAGTCGAAAGAGGTTGTAACGTCAGGACAATTGCTACCAGAACAATCCCCGCAAGCACGGCATGTACACTGTCGTTTCGTCACCTGGTCATTTTTCGACCAGCGACAGCAAGACAAGACACAGTTGGTTCTTGTGCCAATAACGACTAAAACAGCAACTGGCTACCGGCATCCCATTTTACTTGCCACCGTGTTTTCCTGATTGAAGACTGGACGCAGTTCCCCGTGAAGATCACCTGGTCACTGATACTTGCAATTCTCACTCTTGCCATGGGCCCAGGGTCAAGCCTGGCCGAAGACAGGCTGAGTTTCTTCGAAAAGAGAATTCGTCCTCTGCTAGTCGATCACTGCCAGGAGTGTCATGGAAGCGACCAGCAGGAAGGAAAACTCCGCCTTGACAGCATGGCCGGCTGGAAACGTGGCGGTAAAACCGGCCCGGCCATTGTTCCCGGCGATCCTTCCTCCAGCCTGCTCGTGAAAGCAATTTCTTACCAGGACGACAGGCTCACGATGCCACCTGACAAAAAGGATCAGCTCTCAAAACAGCAGGTCGAGGACATTATCACCTGGATACGCCAGGGGGCGATCGATCCACGCCTGGGACCATCGGCCACCAGCAACTCCAACGAGCTCAACCACTGGGCATTCCAACCAGTCGACGCTCCGCGGGTCAGGAAGGCTGGCCACCCGGTTGACGAGCTGGTCAACCGCAACCTGAAGCGGCAGCGGTACATTGTCACTGCGCGTGCGGATCGGCGGACCTTGATTCGCCGCATGACGTATGACCTGCTGGGTTTACCGCCGACTGCTGAGCAACGTGCCACGCCGCTCGAGGACGTGGACAGTTTGATTGATCAGCTGCTCGATTCACCTCGTTACGGTGAACGTTGGGCTCGACACTGGCTGGACGTGGCTCGCTATGCGGACGCCAAGGACGGCGTGCTCATGTACGGCGATGCTCGCATCCGTCCCTTCGCTTACACCTATCGCGACTATGTGATCCGCTCCTTCAACGAGGACAAGCCGTTTGACCAGTTCATACGCGAGCAGATTGCTGCCGACAAAATGGGGCTCGGCGAGCATGCCCCTCAGCTGGCAGCGATGGGATTCCTGACCCTTGGCCGGATGTTCGATCGGAATGGCCATGACGTGATTGATGACCAGATTGACACGATCACACGTGGTTTCCTGGGCCTGACGGTCAGCTGTGCTCGATGTCACGACCACAAGTTCGACCCGATTCCAACGGCCGACTACTATTCCCTCTACGGTGTCCTGGCGAGTAGCGAACAGCCGATACAGCGGCCCCGGATCGCACAACATTCGGACGACGGGAGTGCGTTTGAGACTGAGCTTGCTGAACACCTCGACGCACTCTTCGACAAGCAACAGGTTCACTATCAGCAGACCCTGCAGACTGCCCGCCAGCGTACGCCTGATTACCTTGTCGCCGTGGCTACCACGGAACCCGACATTTCGGAAACCACGGTATTTTTCCTCTCTTTACTGCCCTCCCAACTTCGTCCACAGATCACCTATCGCTGGCGCCAGCTGATTGCCCGCCGCAGCTTTGCCGACGACCCGATTTTCGGACCCTGGCACGATCTCATGAAGGAAGCCCGGCTCCAGCCAGAGCAATGGAAGCAGCGCGGAGTCGATCCACGCATTATCGATGGACTGGTTCAGCGCAAGCCGGGTACCCCGCAGGAGATAGCACGTGCTTACGGTGAGATCCTACGTTCAGCCTGGTCCGAGGAGACGCAACTTCGGGAGCAGCTTAAGCAGCTGGAAATGCGGCTGATTGGCCTGCAGAGGGGGCGGCTGGACCTGGCAGACATTGTCGGTGGCGGCGACGGACTTGGCAGCGGCCAGCGCGGCGGCGGCATCCATCCGGCGACCGGCAAGCCGACCATGGGTGAGGCAGGCTTTGTCGACATAAGCGACCCCGACACATACCTGCCGGTGCCGAACAACAAGTTCGTGGACGGGATCTTTGTTCCCAAGTCAGCACACGCACTCGTGGTCAGCACGACCGGCATTCAGGCGGACCAGATTCCTGCCAGCAGCGGTGCGACCTGGGACTATTTCAAACACGGGCCGTCAGCGGGCTTTACCAGCAACACGATTGGCGGCGTGGACTATTCTGTCGAGCCGCACAGTCTGCTTGGCATGCACGCCAACAAGGGAATTACCTTTGACCTCGCTGCGATCCGAACAGCTTACCCTTTCGCGCCTGCCACTTTCCGGGCGATCCTCGGCAATGGCGGAGCCAGCGGCGAGACCCAGCTTGACTTTACAGTCCTGCTGGACGGCAGGAGAGTCCTAAGTCATCGCGACGTGAAGGGAGAAGAGGCTCAGTTGTCGATCGACGTGCCACTGCAGCCGACAACTCGATTCCTCACGCTGGTAGTCACTGAGGGCAAGCAGGGCATTTCCCACGACCAGGCGATTCTGGCAAATCCACGGATCGAGCGCGACCCGAATCAGCAACCGAGCGAAGCTGGGAAGGCACAACTGGCGTCGTTGCGGTCCCGGATGGCGGAATTGAGCGAGGCCCTGGACGCACTCCCTGACCTGCAGGACGATCCACTGGCGCAGCTCCTGTTGGGCCGCGACGGACCGGTCTGGTTCCCCACGAGCAAGATCTACTACTACTTGTCGCGGGCCGACAAGGACGCCTATCGCGGTATGCTTAACCAGGTGGACACGATTGCCATCAAGCATAAGCAGGCAGCACCGCGGGCGATGGTGATGGTCGATAGCGAGACTATCTACCAGCCAGTGATTTTCCAGCGGGGTGATCCAACTCAACACGGAACAGCGGTCCCGCGCCAGTTCCTGGAGATCGCCTCCACTTCGAACAGGATTCCATTTACGGACGGCAGCGGTCGACTGGACCTGGCCAATGCGATTGCCGACCCGGCCAACCCGTTGACGGCGCGAGTCTGGGTGAACCGGGTCTGGATGCATCACTTTGGCGAACCGCTTGTGGCGAACCCCAGTGATTTCGGTGTCCGCACCGATCGACCGATTCAACATGAGTTGCTGGATCAGCTGGCCCATGTGTTTGTCCAATCCGGCTGGAAGACCAAGCCGCTGCATCGCTTGATTATGACCTCCGCTGCTTACCAGCGGTCCTCTCAACTGGGCGACAACCCGCGATTTGAACGACAGTCAAATCAGGATCCCAGCAACAGCTATCTCTGGCGCGCCAACCGACGTCGGCTCGACCTGGAGCAGATGCGTGACACGCTGCTGGCGGTCAGCGGACAACTGGACTTGCAGATGTACGGCCGGCCTGACCTGATCAGCACGCTGGATTACCACCGCCGTACGATTTACACCTTTGTGGAACGCCAGAATGTGCCGAGCATCGTGAAGAACTTTGATTTCGCCAATCCCGACACATCGACCGCCCGACGCCTCAACACAACTGTCCCTCAGCAGGCGCTGTTTGCGATGAATTCTCCGTTCATCGTTGGCGCGGCAGAAGCCCTCGCCGCGAATGCCACTGCGGACAAACCGGCTGACCGAATCCGCCAGCTGTACCTGGCGATCCTGGGCCGCGAGCCGACCGCCGAGGACATGGAACTTGGTT
>CAUZOB010000045.1:0-28345 GCA_963581185.1 Planctomycetota bacterium
GGTTCCCCGGCCCGCTCAGCATCGGCCAACATCGAAAGGAACCACTGGATCAGCTTATCCGGTCCGGCTCGGTCCTTGACTTTCACACGCGCCACCCAGCCACCGAGCAGGTTGCCCCGCGATCCACAGTAGAGAGCCCATCCATCGCCCAGCGACTGAAGCAGGTCCTCTCTCAGCTTGATCTGCAGTTCTGCTTCTGCGGCAGACACCAATTCTTCAATTTTGTCAGCGGTCTGCCCGTCGACAGCACGAACTGCCGCCATCACAGATTGAAACAGCTGATCTGGATCTGTTTTCCATGCGATCGAGATGAGTGGATCGGCCGGCAGGCCTTGCAGGTCAGCAGGCGTGAGGTCATTGCTGGCGAGTGTCTTGAGAATACCAGTCGGCGGACCATCCAGGGTCAGCCGAGTATGGCTATGCCAGTCTGCTCCATCGGCCCCGCTGACATGTTCCAGTGACCTGGCGTTTGACAGTCCGATCACGGCAAGGGCCGCCTGTACGGCATCCGGATCCGGCAGCAGCGCGGTGACAAAGTCCCTTGTGCTGTGAAAATTAATGTAAGCCATCATGGCTGGTTGCTGAACTGGTAAGGCCTGCCGCATCTCGGCCAACCAGGTCGGTGGTTCCGCTCGTTCCCAGTTGCTCAGCAACTCCTTCAATGAATCCAGGCCGTAGGCCAGCAGCAAGTATTCATCCTTGCGTGCCCAGACCAGCGGTGGCCGACCCTCTGCTAATTCAACTCGATGGGATTTCGCCCCCAGTATCTCCTCGGCAACGACCCGCTCGTGGTTGACCACGTCCATCAGCGCGACGAGCAGATTGGACAGCTCATCGCCTTTATCACCGGTTCGCAGCAGCAGTGCCGCACGTAGACCCGCGGGTCCCTCTCGCAGTGGCTCACCCCAGACGTAAACGGCCCCCGGGTTATTGAGTAACGACTCACTACTTTGCCAAACAAGTTGTGTTAGCGGTTCAACACCGAGCGTCTTATCTGTCGCTGCAACTCGCTCCAGCACGCCCTGCAGGCCAAGCCAGAGTTGCTTAGTCAGATGTTGGACCTGGGGTTCAGCAAGAAATTGCTGGAAGCGGTTTTGGCTCTGCTTGTCCGCCCCCACCGCAGCGGTCCAGCTGTAATAAAGCAGGCAATCAGTCGGCGCCACGCGTTGGAAAAGAGGTTGCGTCGCCGCAGGCGGAGCACCGCTGACAGCATGCGAGGGCACCAGAAGTGCCATCACAAACAGCATCCTGACGATTCCAGGCATGGAACGAACCCACTAGACAACGGCACAACGACGGCTGCTCACGATGCCGCTCGTTGTAGCACGTTGCCCGCACAGCTGCCACTATCTGCCAGGGCTTAGATCACCGTGGCGATACGATCGAGGTTGCCGCCCGCGCTTCTGACAGGTCATTAATAACCTGGTGTGCCGCCCTCAGCTCCGGCTGCGTATAGAGCGACGGCAGCCGCCCCTGAGCCCGCAGCTCTGTCAAACTCGCCAGCTGCTCCCACTGCATGTCATTCACCAGGTGCCAGGTTGCCAACTGCATGACCCGCTGATTGTCACGTTGCAGGCTGCCCAGCAGCGAAGCCAGTTCGGCCGGTGCACCAATCGACTCGAGACTCACAATCCGGTATCGATCACGTGGCGACGGATCCTTACGGCCATATTCGAGGCAGACAGTGGTCAGTCGCTGCCGCACGGTACGACCAGCCGGAATACGAAAGAAGCCACCCTGGCGTTGATTCCCTCCCTGCTGATTGAACTGGCCAAACTGCTGACCGCCACCCTGGTTGCCTCCCTGGAATTGACCGCCGACACCTTGTGGACGCCCTCCCCCTTGTTGATTGCCACCCCCCTGGCGTTGCAGATTAAAGCCGCCACCAAACTTCTGCTGGCCCATAATGGGGATGGCCGCGAAGACCGCCGGTGCGGCGACCACGATTTCCTTGTCACTGCGATTGATCAGCTGCACGATCAGCTGTCGGCTATCGCGAGGAATCGCGATCACCTCCAGATCGCCAGCATCCACTGCCTGCTGCAATGGGACCGGCACGGTCGGTTCGGCTGCCGAAAGCTGCAATGGACTGAAGGCCAGACTGGCACTCCAGAGGACCGGCAGAAACAGCCGGCGCGTAAAGCGGGCGTCAGTTTTCATGAGATTCTCCTCTCGGTTCCGTTTATCCACTCGCCAGCCCTGTTCATGGCGACGAGATTGTCCCGATCGGCGACGGCTGGCGGTGCCTCCATTCAGAATCGCCAGTGCCGATTTTCAGTGGTGGAATTATAGGCACGCCAGCTGGTGCGACCCACCGTAAAACTAGCAACGATAGCCCCAGCAGCGGCAATCGCTACAATAAACTCCGTTGCCTCACGCTGCTTCTCCGCTGAGACAACTTGATGGTTTTCCCGTAGGAATGGGAGTCTTTAATGGCCCTGATCACGATCGCCACACCCCGCCAGCCAGCAGCCACTTTTTCACCAGCCGCTGCCTTCTTCTGGTGCTGCTGCGCGACAGTCCTCTTCATGCCCTCGGTCGGCCTGGCCCAGCAGGAGGAACCCGGGTCCGAGCCACCGGTCTACTCGGTCGAGGAGCTGGTGACCCGTACACGACCGTCACTGGCGGTGATCTCAGTTTCCGGTCGCGATGGCCGCGACCAGGGCGTCGGCACCGGTTTCGTGATCGACCCTGACGGCCTGATCGCCACCAACTTGCACGTCATCGGTGACGCCCGGCAATTCAAAGTCTCGTTGAGTGACGGCAAGGAATTGAAAGTAACTGGCATCCATGCTTCGGATCGCAACATGGACCTGGCGATCATCCAGGTTGAGCAACGAGGCCTGACGGCACTTCCCCTCGGCAAGCTGGCGGATCTCAAGACGGGTGCACCGATTGTGGTGATGGGCAATCCTCATGGCCTGACTGGCAGCGTCGTGAGTGGCGTGAATTCCGGCATTCGCGAAATTGCTGGTCGTTCGATGTTGCAGCTGGCGATTCCGATTGAACCTGGCAATAGCGGCGGGCCGGTACTGGATCGCCATGGTCGCGTCTACGGCGTGGTCACGATGAAATCAGCGGTCACCAATAACCTCGGGTTTGCCGTCGACGTTTCAGCACTCAGCTCGCTACTCGACAAGCCCAACCCGGTTCCCATCGATCGCTGGTTGACGATCGGCACGATGGACCCACGAGACTGGACCACGCTGTTCGGAGCACGCTGGCAACAGCGCGGCGGCCGAATTGTCGCCGGTGGCAGTGGCCAGGGTTTCGCCGGCCGCAGCCTCTGCCTCTCGACACAGGAATTGCCGGACTTGCCAGCGGAAATCGCTGTCCGAGTAAAGCTGGACGATGAAGCTGGCGCAGCGGGCCTGGTCTTTCACAGTGACGGCAAGCATCGCCATTACGGTTTCTATCCAACCGCCGGAAAAATGCGACTCACCCTCTTTGAGGGAGCCGATGTGTTCAGCTGGAAAGTGCTCTACGATCAGCCATCGCCGCACTACCGGGCGGGTGAATGGAACACGCTCAAGGTACGAATTGAAGAAGATCGGATCAGCTGTTTTGTAAACGACCAGCTGGTCGTGGAATCGGTGATTCGTGGTCCTCGCGAGGGCCAGGTCGGATTGGCCAAGTTCCGCAATACGGTGGCAGAGTTTCGCGGCTTTCAGCTCGCCAAGGAGATCCCCGATTCCGCTGTCTCCCCCAAGCAGGCCGAACAACTAAACGAATTGCTCGACCAGCTTCCGGACTTTGCCGATGTCGTGCCGGACCAGCTGGATAAGCTGGCTGAAGTCAACACGGCCAGTAACAGGCTGTTGCTTGACAAGGTACGGCAACTGGAAGAGCAGACTCGAAAACTAAAGCAACTGGCCGCCGACGTTAATACACGCAGCGTCTGCCTCCAGCTGCAAAAACTTCTCCAGGCCGACGCTGGCGACGACGAAGACCAACCAGCCTTTGACCTGATACGCGCAGCCCTGCTGATCTCGCTGCTCGACGAGGAGGAGATCGAGATTGATGCCTACGTTCGACAGGTCGATCGGATGGTGGACGACATCAAACAGACACTTGAGGAGGATGCAAGTGAAGCCGACAGGCTGGCAGCGCTCGACAAGTACCTATTCAAGGACAACGGCTTTCATGGCAGCCGCTTCGACTATAACCATCGCGCCAACAGCTACCTGAACCGCGTCATCAGCGACCGTGAGGGTCTCCCAATTTCACTCTCGGTGCTGTACCTGGAATTGGGTTCCCGGCTCGGCTTGAAGATCGAAGGAGTCGGTCTGCCGGGTCACTTCGTCGTGCGTTTCGTCCCTGCCGAGGGGGAGAGTCAGCTGATTGATGTGTTCAATGAAGCAACTCGACTCAGCCTGGATGACGCCAAGAAACTGGCCGGAGCTCCGCTCAGGCCATTTCACGATGAGTACCTGGATGCTGTCGACCAGCGGGCTATTCTCTCCCGCATGATTGCCAACTTGCTCAACCTGGCACGACAACAGGACGACAAGGAGCGGATGCTGCGATACCTGGAGATGCTGTTAGTGATTGATCCAGAATCGACCCAGTCACGTGGCATGCGATCCATTCTGCGTTACGAGACCGGTCGCACGGCAGCAGCACTGGCTGACCTGGACTGGTTCCTTGAGCACCAGCCGCCTGAACTGGACCTCGATCGAATCCGCCAGATGCGAGATCTCTTCCAGCAAGGCCGGGCACCGAGATAAGAGCCGCGGCAGTTGTCACCAGCCGGTGGCGGTTACTCTGCTGCGGGCAGGGCAAAGTCGCCGTCCATGTCACGCCAGATACTGTGGATATGGCTGGCAATATTTCCAGCAGCATCCGGTTGGGTGTTGACAAATTCCACCAGGAAACTGGGGCCCTGGATGCGATAGTAGTGGCCGATCCCCGGCTTATCCGCACCGGCCCAGGCAAAGTGGATATTGTCGAAGCCCGCGTCGTCGATGGCGACCAGGCGGTCCGCCATAACATCGGTATTGACCGTCGAAAGGTAGCTCGATAACAGCGTCCAGAGCAGCACTTTCTGACGTCGCGTCATCTTGCCGGCCGGCAAACCGATGGCGGCATCCTGTGGAGGCTGGGCCTCACCCGCTGCTCGGATTTCACGAGGAGCCTCCTCGGCAAATACGGCTGTGGCACGCTGCTCATCATCGAGACTCTCCAGCAAATGAAAGCCAGATAATTCCTCAGCCGCCAGGACCCGTGTTCCGCGGGGCACATTGGCAAGAGTCTCTGACACGATGGTGGGGTTGGCACAGAGCACGGTCGGCGTCGACGAGATAACTTCACCATCCTCGACGACGAAATTGAGCGATAAGTGGTGACCCTCGATACTGAGTCCCCAGCGGCCCTGTCGAGTCGGATCACCGAAGAGGGTGAAATAATAGAGATCGGTCTCGCGAGCAAAACGACCCGGGTTTTCTTTTTCCAGTTCGTGCAGCACGCCCTCCAGGGCCATGATCGCTGTCGCCTTGTCAAAACCACTTCGGCTCAGACAGGTCCGTAGCAACCTCTTCGCAGCGCGTCGCTGCTGAGGGCTCATATCCTTGACTCGCACGCCCTTGCGGGTGTCCTTCGGAATGAAGTGCCAATCGACACGGGCAGCGTCGTCAAAGGACATCACTGCAGATTCCCGCTGGTCATCATTCAGCGTTGCCAGGAACTGCTGGGCCGCCCCGGTCATGCTGCGACCGGATGAACCAATCAGGAAACTGGCGCTCACCGCGCCTGAAAGAGCTACCAGCACGAGTGTTGCCAGGATCCAGCGTCGACGCATCGTATGACTCCCATTGAATTCGAACTTAGCTGCGTAACACCAGCGTCACGCCGCGATGCCCCCCACGGGCCAGCCAGACAATATAAGCTTCCTCCAGCCGGTTCGCCACTTCACTGATCTGTTCCGTGATCATGTTTATTGGGATCGCGATCGGCATGCTGCTGGTCGAGGTGCAGGTGCAAGCGAGGTTGATGCTCCAGCAACTCAAGAATACCTTCGTTGCTCGTCCGAGAGCCATCCAGGTACAGCGACTCGAGCTGTGAAAACTGGTGCAGGTGCTGGAGCCCCTCGTCGGTCAGGGGAGCATGAATCAAGTGCAGGAAGCGCAACTTTGGCAACTGCGTTACCCGTAGCAGGCAGTCGTCCGTCAGTGCTGCACTACCGAGTCGCAAGAATCGCAGATTTTCAAACTGCAGTAACTGATCGAAACCTGCGTTTGTGACAGTCGTATTCGGCAGGTTGAGCACCAGCAGTCCGGACGCTTTACAGAGAATACCGAGACCATCGTCGTCAATCGCCTCACCGCGCAGTACAAGTTGCTGCAGGTCGGGCAGATCGGCCAGGATCTGGAGCCCCCGGTCGGTCAGGACGGAGTGCTCAATGGTGACCTTTTCAATCCCAGCGTGGCCCTTCATTCTCGCCAGCAGTGCATCGTCAACCGGACCGCCCCGCAAGTCGATTTCCCAGCGGTCTCCCTGTTGAACTTCGGCAAGCTGCTGCGACAGCAGGTCACCCAGATCCGGCTGCTCTTGTCGGCACCCAGCCAGGCTGGTTAGACCGGCGGCAGCCAGCAGCAGACTCAGCAACGACACCCGCATCATGCATCTACTCCCATGACAACATCGTACAGCTCCGACATGGCACTGATTCGGTTGACGTCTCCCTGCATCGAATAGACGTGCAACAGATTGGCCAGAATCCTGGCCAGCCACTGCTGTTGGCTGGCAACTTGCAAAGCAACCTCAGCCGACAGGTCATCCTGGCCCGTCACCTGCTTTACCAGCAGCAGGGCCTCATCCACGTTGACGATCCGGCCTGCGTGAAAAGCGTCGACCAGCAATTCATCACTGTCGACTTGAACACGCAGGAGAAAATGGCCAGGCGCGTTGACTCCCTCCACCGCCAGGCCGATTCGGTCAGCGACCAGCTTGTAGACCAGTGCGAGCGTGATCGGCAGGCCCCGCCGGGTGCGAAGCACGAACGGCAGGAAACTGTTGTGGGGATCGTAAAAGCGATTCGTATTGCCGCGAAACTCCAGCTCCTCAAACAGGTGCTGATGCAGATGTGCCAGCAGTGCCCGCGAGTCATCGGTTCGCACACGCTTGCGAACCGTCTCAGCCATCTGTTGGACCTGGCTCCGCACCTGTTCCACGGAGGCATCCTGCTGGCAGTTCATCGCGATGGCAGTGGTGGCAACCAGCAGACCGTCGCTCGACTCAAGCTCCCGAACCCCCTCAACGAAGGTCCAGTAGGCTGACGGCAATGAATGGGTTGGCTCACGCATGGTAGGCTGGCACAAACTGGGAAAACAAATGGTCAGGGGCGGGCCCTGACGCCTCGTGATTTTAGCCATCCGGACTGACCGCTGTCACTCAGGGTGAAACGAATTACCGGTCTGGCTGGGAGAGAGTCAGCGGAACTTATTGACCGTCCTCAAACCGGCTCACTATAATCCGACGGCACGTCGTCGCCAGTTGCTGCTGCCAACGATTTCATGGCGACGCCAGGCAGCATCAGATCCCAGCCTATTCCCTTCATAAATCGTGAGAGTGGCCGTTGTCCTCCGGACTCTTCGACGATGCCAAGGAACAAGTCCGTCGCGCGACGGATGTTGTCGACTTGATTGCTCCACATGTCCCGCTGCAAAGGCAGGGGCGACAGATGGTTGGGATCTGCCCCTGGCATGACGACAGTCGCCCCAGCTTGCAGGTCAATCCGGAGCGACAGAGCTGGAAGTGCTGGGTCTGTGACATCGGCGGTGACGTTTTCAGCTTCACGATGCGAATCGAGGGTGTCGATTTCCGTGAGGCTCTTGAGTTGTTGGCTGAACGGGCCGGCATCGAAATGCCACGTCGCGGACGTGGCGAACCGGCGGTCAAGACGACCGAGAAGAGGCTGCTCTATGAGGCAATGAGCTGGACGTCGCAGAAGTACCACGAGTTTTTGCTCAAGGCAGCCGAAGCCCAGGCGGCCAGGGACTACCTGGCGGATCGCCAGATCAGCGCCGATTCGATCGCCCGCTACTGTATCGGATTTGCCCCCGACAGCTGGGACTGGCTGCAGAAGCTGGCCGATCGCGAAGGGAAGTCGCGAGAACAGCTGGAGTCGATCGGTGTTATTCGCAAATCCGAACGCGGCACGATGTACGACTTCTTCAAGGGCCGTGTGCTGTTCCCCATCCGTGACACCCAGCAACGCACGATCGCCTTTGGTGGCCGGGTACTGCCCGGCGTGGATGACAATCGCAAATACATTAACTCGCCAGAGACACCACTGTTCACCAAGAATGAGCATGTCTACGGGCTGGACATCGCCCGTGCAGCGGCTCAGAAAATCGGCTCGGTCCTGGTCATGGAGGGCTACACCGACGTCCTGATGGCTCACCAGTTCGGTTTCACCAACGCGGTCGCCGTGCTGGGGACAGCGCTGGGAGCCAGTCACGTGCGACTCCTGAGGCGACATACCGATCAGGTCGTGCTGGTGCTCGATGGCGACACGGCCGGTCAGGTGCGGGCCACGGAAGTTCTCAGCCTGTTCATTAGTGCTCAGGTCGACATGCGGGTGCTGACCCTGCCGGAGGGTTCAGACCCCTGTGACTATTTGCTGACGAGCGGCGCTGAGGCATTTCAAAAGTTGATTGATGAATCAGTCGACGCTCTGAATCACAAAGTCCAGGTCGCCACTCGAGGAGTGGACCTGCACCGTGACACGCACCAGGCCAACCAGGCCCTGGAATCGATCCTGCAGACGATTGCCCAGGCACCGGCCCCCCAGGCGAGCACACCCCAGGCTTTTCGTATTCGACAGCAACAGTTGCTGACGCGGCTCTCCCACATGTTCTCGGTTGATGAAGCCGATCTGCGCACGCGGGTAAAGGAACTGCGAACTGGAAATCGAACGCCAGCGGCGGCCACGCCCGTTGTCGATGAGCGACGGGAGCTACAGCCATTGACCAACCTGGAGACCGAAATTTTCGAGATTCTGATGGCTCATCCGGAGATCGTCTCCAAGGCGATCCGCGAAATTGATGAATCCCTGGTCACATCGTCCACCGGGAAAAGACTCTGGCAGCTCTATCAGGAAAGCCACCAGCTGGGCCATTCCGTCGAGTTCTCCTCCCTGCTAGCAAAAATAGATGACGAGTCGCTAAAACTCCTCTTGGTGAATTTGGACGAATCGTCTTATAACAAGGCTTCCTCAACGGAAGAAGATGGGAGCCAGAGGCTGAGTGGTTTGATTGGAGCCTACCAGGCCGAGCAGATCAGAGCCGAAAACCGTCGCACAGCCAGCCGCCTGGTGAGCGACGAACTTGGTCCCGAGGAGGAAACCGAGATTTTACAGGACTTACTTGAAAAGGAGCGTATTCGCCAGGGACTTTCTTCACCCAAGGATGGGTAGAACCTAGACGGTCGACCAGCTGCCACGGTGGCAGACTGCAGCCAGCCGTCACCAGGCGCAGGATGCGCGAGGAGGGTGCTTTTTTGAACGACTTTGATAATGACCTGAAGGTGTTAGTCGCCAAGGGTAAATCCCAGGGATATCTGACCTACGACGAGGTCAACGAATTTCTTCCCGACGAAGATGTAACTCCGGACCGTCTCGACAATCTTCTCATCACGCTCGATGAGATCGGTATTAGCCTTGTCGATACTGCCCCTTCGCCCGAGAGCAGGCCCAAGCCGGCGGCTACTGTCAGCCCGCCAGCCCCGCTGCGGGCCAAGAGCCTGGTACAGTCGACTGACCTGCCACGGCCGAGCGACGATCCGATTCGTATGTACCTCTCGCAAATGGCAGAGATTCCCCTACTGACTCGATCAGAAGAGATCGCACTTGCGAAGAAGATCGAAGTCACACGGAGACAATTCCGCCGCTCCGTGCTGGGCTGCGATTATGCCATGGCAGTCACCGTGGAAGCCCTGCATCGCGTCCACCAGGGCGACCTGCCATTCGATCGCACGATCAAGGTTTCCTTGACCGAACGATTGACGAAGGAACAGATCCAGGCCCGCATGCCGCATAATCTGCCGGTCGTGGATCAAATCCGTGACATCAACCACGAGCTGTTTGCCAAGTTGATGCGGCATTCGACAAGCCCTGAAGAAAAGTCGCTGGCCCGCCAGCGGTTCATGCGCGGGCGCCGTAAGGTACTGCAGCTGGTCGAGGAGCTGAGCCTGCGGACACGCCGAATTCAGCCGCTGGTTCAGCAACTGGAAGAATTCTCGCGCCGCATGGTCGAGATCCGCAATCGACTCAAGGAACTCAGGCGAAGTCGTTCTGCCGAGTCAATCGAGGAGAAACATAACCTGCGGCGAGAATTGCATGACTTGATGCTGCTGACCAAGGAGAGTCCGCGCAGCCTGGCGCAGCGGGTGGAGACGATTCACCAGCAATTCCTCGAGTATGACAACGTCAAGCGACAGCTTTCCAGTGGCAACCTGCGATTGGTCGTTTCGATTGCCAAGAAATACCGTAACCGTGGACTCAGTTTCCTGGACCTGATCCAGGAAGGGAACACCGGACTGATGCGGGCAGTCGACAAGTACGAGTATCGGCGGGCATTCAAATTCTCGACCTATGCCACCTGGTGGATTCGCCAGGCAATCACACGTGCTATTGCCGACCAGGCCCGTACGATCCGCATACCGGTGCACATGATCGATGTCCTCTCAAAGCTGAGGAATACGCAGAAAGCCCTCTTGCAGGAGATGGGACGAGAACCGACAACAGAGGAAATCGCCATCCGGGCGGGGACCACTGTGGAAGAGGTGCGGCGTGTCTTGGACATCGGCAGGCACCCGGTCAGCTTGGACCGTCCGGTCGGTGATGGTGAAGATAACAGCTTTGGCGAATTCGTCGAAGATGTGACCAGCGATAATCCGGTACGGTTGGCAAACAATGGTATCTTGCGACAGAAAATCGAATCGCTGCTCAAGACGCTTACCTACCGCGAACGGGAAATTATCCGGCTGCGTTACGGACTGGGAGATGGCTACACCTACACGCTGGAAGAAGTCGGCAGGATTTTCAAGGTCACACGCGAGCGTGTGCGACAGATCGAGGCCAAGGCGGTGGGCAAGCTGCAACACCCAATCCGCAGCCATCAACTGGAGGGCTTCCTACGGGAATCCATCTCCTGACCGGGTTCGGCCAGCCCTGTCAACTGGCTTACAGCTTGTTGACACAACAGGCCGCCACGATACAGCCGCTGGTGCTTTCACCAGCGGCTTTTTTCATGCCCCCTTGGATCCGCTTGATCAACCTCATCCCACCCCCTCACTGCCAGGAGCCCAGTAATGGCTTTGACTGCACAAGAACTGCAGCGACTGCATCGCGTCCACCAGCAGATTACCGAGCTGCAGGAAAAACAGGACGCAGGACCGCGGAGGCTGAAGATAACCGAGAACAGGTTGTCCGCCACAGACCAGCGGCAACTCGATCTGAAAGAGAAACAGACCCGCACACGGATGGAAATCGATGAGAAAGACCTGACTGTTCAGGAACACGAGGCACGAATCGCCGATCTTCAAACGAAACTCAATATCTGCTCGACGAACAAGGAATACCAGTCACTGGTAGAGGATATTGGCAAGCAAAAACAATCCGCCAGTGACATGGAAGACCTGATCCTACTATCGCTTGAGGATCTCTCTCAACAGGATCAGGGACTTGAAGACCTGGCCGGCGAACTCAAGCAACTGGCCACCGAGGGCAACACAATTCGCCAGGAAGTGGAAGCCGAGACAGCAGAATTGAACCAGCGTATGGACGTCGCCCGCGTCGAACTGGCGGAAGCGGAAAAGGCACTGCCAATTGATTTTCTTCAGGACTACCAGCGGATGGCTGATGCCCGTGGAGAAGGAGCACTGGCGGCAGTCGACAATGATTGCTGCGGCGGATGCTACCAGAGAATCACGCACCAGATGATTAACGAGCTGCACCTTAGCAAACCAGTGTGCTGCAACAGTTGTGGATGCCTGCTTTATCTGCCCGAATCTGACCCGGTCAGCGACACCGAAGGATCGTAAGGGACTTTCCAGGCGAAAGTCTACAACATCATATCGAAACCCCTGAGGGATGGATCATGACGGATTATGTACCAATGACCCGCGCAGCATACGACCGCAAGATGGTGGAAGTGAAACGAATGGAGAATGAGGAGATGCCGCGGATCGCAGAAATGATCGCGGCAGCCCGCGATGAAGGGGACCTCAAGGAAAACGCGGAGTACCATGCCCAGCGCGAGTCGCAGGGCATGCTGCAGGCAAAAATCAACCAGCTCAAAGGTGAGCTGTCGCGGGCTTCGATCGTCGATACCTCCAAACTGCCCAAGGACGAAGTTGTCTTTGGCGCGACCGTGGTCGTGCTCGATACCGACCTCAATGAGAAAGAAGAGATCACGCTCGTCGGTTCGGGTGATGAAGATTATGACGCCGGCAAGTTCTTGATCACCAGCCCCATCGGACGTGGCTTGCTGGGCAAGAAAAAAGGTGACAAGGCGGCCATCGAAGTGCCGAGCGGAATGATCAACTTTGAAATCCTCGACGTCCGTTTCGACGACGCCTGAATGTTTCGTTTCAGCTGTTCTCAAGACAGCTGTTGATCGCTTCGAGGGTTTCGCCAATTTCGCCGTGAATGACAGCATCTGCGATTCCGTCCTGGTCGGTCGCATCCCGGTTGATGATCACCACGCGGGCTCCTGAGCGAGCGGCGATGGCTGGCAAACTGGCCGCTGGCTGGACGACCAGCGATGAACCCATCACCAGCAATAAATCGGCCCGCTGTACAAGCTGGTCAGCCTGCCTCAGGACCTCGTCATCAAGCTGCTGGCCAAAAGAGATCGTGGCGTGCTTGGTGATGCCATCACATTCAGGACAACTCGGGACCTCGTCCGTTGCCAGGAACTCTGCCACAGCCTGGTCGGCCGGACCGCGTGCACCGCATTCCAGGCAGGCGACCTGGCGAGCTGTACCATGTAACTCCAGCACCAGGCTACTTCCTGCCAACTGATGCAAGCCATCAATGTTCTGCGTGATCACGCCCTGCACCATGCCGACCTGCTCCCAGGCAGCAAGCAGCTTGTGGCCACAGTTCGGCTGGCTGTCGGCAAAATCCTGGTGGGCGATGGACTTTTGCCGCCAGTACTCGTAGCGGGCCTCGCTGCTCGCCATGTACTCGTCAAAATAGACTGGCTGGTTTGTGGCCCAGACTCCGCCCGGAGAGCGGAAGTCAGGAATACCGCTTTCCGTGCTCATGCCAGCACCGCTAAACACCACGGCGCCACTGCCCGCCGCCAGCCACTCGGCAATCTGCTCGATCTTCTGCATCACAGCATTCTAGTGAGTTCCCGCTGATTGGACATCGGCACGCCGATTCCGTTCACCAAGCCGGCACGTCGGTGAGAGATTGGGGGATCAACTAATGTCCCGATAGTAGCCAAGCCGACAGATACAGCACGGTAGCGGTGGTTGCCGTTTTCTCTTTTCAGCCACAGTGAGCAGGTTGGATGAACGACGCTGGATTTAGCGTACGCAGCTCTCAAGCATCCGACCTGGCCAGCATCCAGGCGCTGCTGCAGCCATTCGTGCACAACCAGCTTCTGCTGCCAAGATCCGATGACCAGCTCAGTCGCCTGCTGGAAAGCGGTTTCGTCGCTGCCAGTCAGGATCTGCCAATCGGCTTTGCCGCTGTCGAAATCTACTCCGCCAAGCTGGCCGAGGTGCAATGCCTGGCCGTGGCGGAACAGTGGCAGAGCAAGGGAGTTGGACGAGCACTGGTCGAAGCTTGCGTCGAATTCGCTGCCCAGCAGCAGGTGCTGGAGTTAATGGCGATTTCCGCCGAGGAGGATTTCCTCCGCAGCTGCGGCTTCGACTACTCGCTGCCCGGCCAGAAGCGGGCGCTGTTCATCAGTCCGCCGCTCACCGACTAAACTTCCGGCAGCTCCCAGGGCTTGCGATATTCCTCTCGGCTTCGCATCCGATTGGCCTCATTATCCCCAACAAACAACTCGGTCTCCGTATCCAGTTGCACCTGGCGGCCGATTTTCCAGGCCACATTGGCGGCGTGGCAGAGGACCGAGGTCGGGTGGCCGACGGTCTCCAGGTCGGCATTCGGTCTCCGCCGGGATTTAACGCAGTCGAGGAAGTTGCGAATATGCGACGTCCCGTCGTTGCTACCGGAACCCTCGGCCACGAGCTCGTGGCGGCCCTGATAGGCTCGCCAGCGTCGATTACCGAGGATGATATAGCCCTGATCGCCATAGACAATGGCACCTTCACCTTCATCGTAATAGTTGTAAGGCGTCCAGATCTTCATTTCGTAGGTCAGCAGGCATCCCGGCTTGCCCTCCTCTCCGGCATATTCATAGTTGCACTGCAAAGTGTCGGGCCACTCCTGCATGTCGTCAAAGTACCACTTGCCTCCCATCGCGGAGACGCGTGTCGGCATATCAAGTGGCGCACCGCCGCTCGCTTCCACAGCCGTACTCAGGGCCCAGCGAGCAAAGTCGATGCGGTGCACTCCATCGTTGCCGAGATCGCCGCTGCCATAGTCGAAAAACCAGCGCCAGTTGCCGTGAAAGCGACGGGGGTTAAAGTCGCGTTGCGGTGCTGGGCCCAGCCACATGTCATAATCGACGCCCTCGGGGGGTGCCGAATCTTCAGGGAATCCAATCGATCCCTGCTTGGCACTCTCCCAGGCCTTGGCAGCCAGAACGGTGCCCAGGGCGCCAGTCTTGATATAGTCAATCGCCTCCTGGAAATGCTGGCTGGTCCTGGCCTGCGTCCCCATTTGCACCACGCGTTTATGCTTGCGCTGCGCCGCGACCATCCGCTTTCCCTCTTCCATGTTGTGCCCGTCGGGCTTCTCGACATAGACATCCTTGCCCGCCTGGCAAGCCAAAATCGAGGGAATCGCGTGCCAGTGATCGGGCGTCCCCACCACCAGTACATCGATCTGGGGATTGTCGATCAAGTGGCGAAAATCACCGTGCGTGGTCGGTGCGCGACCGTTGATTTGCTTGACCGCTTCCACAGCGGCGGGCAAACGCCGTGAATCAATATCTGCGACAGCAACAATATCCACGTCCTTTTGGCCGGCAAAGGCCCGCAACAAGAACCCTGCGCGGCCGCCGACGCCGACGCACCCTACCTGGATACGTTCACTCGCCGCCTGCTTGCCTGCCAGCTGGCTGCGCGTGACCAGTGTCGTCGCCGAAGCTGCCGCCAGGAATTGTCGACGCTGCATGAGATTCTCCTTGCCATAGGTTCGCTCGAGCGGACGCAGATGCGCCTATAGTTTTTGCACAATCGACGCCGCCATGCCAGCAACTGCAGCGGAGAACATTTCGCCCGCTAGGTAACCGTCACTCGTACCATTGCCACAGACCTACTCGTCCTTCTTCCTCAGCTGGCCCATAGTCCGCTTGAGGGAGTCGAGTAGTTTGGGGATCTGTGGGGCCGACATGAAGACACGGCAGGTGACCATCGGCTTGGGAAACATGTTACCGAGAAAATCGATCCGGAACTCAGTCTGCGAATGGCCAATCATCATGCCGTTCGCATAGGCTCCCGTCATGACATCATCCGTGGACTTCAGTTCCTCGTAGATTTCCTGGGGCGATGGCGGGGCTTTGGCCGGCGGCGCTGGAGGCGACGGTACGGGAATCGCCCCGTGCCGATCCTGGAAAACCTGAATGTTCTGCTCAAGAGCTCCAATAAACTGGGGCATCACCGCGTGCGGAACGATCACACGCGCCGCCAACTGGGCTGGCTGACCCAGGTTCTGGATAAAGTCGACCACGAACTCGTTGGGCCCGGTCATCACGATCGAACCGGTGCTGAAAACGCCCGCACTGACGGCATCCGGAACTCGAGCGGTGACACTCTGCATCTGAACCTGCTGCGACTGAAGGCCATCCGGTCGCTGCGCAGACGGATCGTCCGGTTGCTGCTCAGGTTCCTCGCCGGGTTCTGTTGGCTCGGTCGCGTCAGCCATGGCCATGCCTCCTGCAAGGCGTCACAAGGTCACATCAGCTAGGCGTCGATATCCGTAAAACGACCGGTGCTGTCACCGATTTTTTCGACGCCCGAATGCATGCGGTCCAGCATCGAGAGGAAGAGGTTGTTCATGGGAACTTCGGAATCAGTACGGAAATGATGTCCGGTGCGGATCGTACCGCCTCCCTTGCCTGCCAGTACGAGGGGAAGATTATGGTGGTCATGCCGGTTGGCATCCGACAAGCCGCTTCCATAAAGGATCATGCTGTTGTCCAGCAGCGTCCCTTCACCTTCCTTGACATCACGCAGCCTGCCCAGGAAGTAGGCGAACTGGTTCGCAAGGAAGCCGTCGATCTTGCGGATCTGGTCCATCTTCTCTGCCTTGTTTCCATGGTGGGAGAGAGAATGGTGCCCCTCGTTAACGCCTACCATCCGGTAGGGTCGATTGTCGCCGGCATTACCGAGCATGAATGTACCGATCCGCGTGGCGTCGGACTGGAAGGCGACCACGAGAATATCCATCATCAAGCGAATATGCTGCTTGAGGTCACTCGGCACACCATCGGGCAACTCCAGCTCGGGCGGAGTTTGGCTAGCTGCCTTTTCAGCCTGGGCAATACGAACTTCCAGGCCCCGCACGCTGTCGAAATACTCATCCAGCTTGCGTCGATCGGTCTGGCCAAGTTGCTTGCGCAGACCTGCCACATCGTTTTGCACCAGGTCGAGAATCGACTTGCGATAAAAGTCCCGCTTCTGACGGCTTGCTTCAGCCTCCCGGCCGTTCCCAAACAGTCGCTCAAACGCCAGCCGCGGATTGATCTCCTTGGCCATCGGCGTCGATTCAGTCTTCCAGGAGATGTTCGATGAGTAAGCACAGCTATATCCCGAATCGCAGTTGCCGGCATTGCGGCCGCGATCAATACCGAGCTCAATCGAGGGCAAGCGAGTCAGTTCGCCAACCTGCAGCGCCGCGGCCTGATCGACCGACACGCCAACCCGAATATCCGCTCCAGAAGTCTTGTAGGGATGTGCACCGGTCAAGTAAGTCGAAGCGCAGCGAGCGTGATCGCCGGGTCCGTCGCCCTTGGCACGACCGTTATCCTGGCCCAATCCACTGAGCACATTCAGTTCGGAACGGAATTCTTCCAAGGGCTTGAGTGTGTCTGTGAATTCAAATTCCGTACCGGCTTTTTCCGGCGTCCAGGATTGCATGATCGCCCCGTTGGGGAAGAACACGAATCCCATCCGTACCGGGTGCGCCGACTCGGCCGCGGATGCAGAAGCGAGAGGCTGCATTACTTCCAACAGGGGCAACCCCATGGTAATGCCGAGTCCCTTGATGAAAGTTCTACGAGGTAACTGGCTCATTTTGCGGCTCCCTCTGCACGCCGTTTGCGGAATGCGTCACTCAAGACAATCTGCTCAACGATGGTCGAAAAAGTGTAGCTGTCGGACGAGAGCTGCTTGACGATCTCATCCACGGTACAGCGATCATAATACTTTAAACCCCGCCCTAATGCGAAGACCAACAGCTTGCGGGTAAAAGCCCGCACAAACGCTGGCTCGTTTTCCCCCAGGATCTCTATCATCTGTATCGGACCCTCAAAGCTGTGCCCCCCAGGTAATGTCCCGGAGGCATCAATCGGCTGGCTGTCTAATTCCGTCCGCCAGCGGCCGATACCATCAAAATTCTCCATTCCGAACCCGAGTGCATCCATCTCTACATGGCAGACCGCACAGCGGGGACTCTCGCGGTGCAACTCCAGTTGCTCGCGGAACGATGCTCCTGGCAAGGCCTCTCGGGCCGCCCCAATCTCCGGCACATCGGCCGGCGGATCCGGCGGCGGGGTACCGAGGATGTTCTCCATGATCCACTTGCCCCGCTTGACCGGCGACGTCCGCGTGGGATCGGACGTCAGCGTGAGAATGCTGGCCTGGGTCAGCACGCCGGCACGTGGATAATCGAGCAGCGAGACGCGCCTGAATTCCCCCCCCTCAACACCGTCGATTCCGTAGTGCTCTGCCAGTCGTCCGTTCAGAAAGCTGTAACGGCCAGACAACAACTCAGTGATCGGCCGATCATCTCGCATAACTGCCTCAAAAAACATCTCCGTTTCCTGCCGCATATCAGCACGCAGTTCATCGCTGAAGGGAAATGCGTCCGGGTCCGGCGACACTTCATCGAGGTTGCGTAAGTTCAACCACTGGCTGGCAAAACCGTCGACCAGTCCCCGCGAGCGAGGATCGGCCAGCATCCGACGCACTTCTTCCCTGAGCACACTGGCTCGCCCCAACTGGCCTTTGCCTGCCAACGCCAGTAATCGCTCATCCGGCATGCTCGACCAGATGAAGTAAGAGAGTCGGCTGGCCAGTTCAAAGTCGTCGAGTTGTCGAATCGTGGCTGGGTCATCCAGCCGATCGGTCCCCTCGAGCCGAAACAGGAAGCGTGGCGATACCAGCATGGCGGTGATCGCCACCTGCAGTCCCCGCTCGAAACTCTCTCCGCGTTCGGTAGCAAGTTCCGCCAGCTGAGCATAACCCTGCAACTGTTCGGCTGGCACGGGTCGGCGAAAAGCTCGCCGCATGAGTGGTGCCAGCACTTCGCTGGCCGCCTCAACCACGCTCAGCTCTTCGCCAGGCTGGACTGTCACGATCCGCCTGTGACTCTCGGGTAGATTGTCGGGATCGAGTTCCTGCGGTCCGACCAGTTCAATCCAGCGGAGGAACATGTTGCGGTCGCGATTGGCCGGATCGGGGTCCTTGGGCTGGTAGTAGTCATTCACAAAGCTGGCGCCGATCCGCCGATCACCAACCGCCATCGTGACCTCCAGACCATACTCTTGCATCGCGCGCTGCGAGGCAGGCACGTCGACCTGGCCGACAGGTTTACCATCCACAGTGAATTCAATCTTCGCCACTTCGTCGCCCGCCTGTTGTGCTCCAGCTTGAACCAGCAGCCGGTAGGTGCCGGCACTCGCCACAGACAGGGTCGCTTCCGCCGTTCCTCGCGAGGTCATCACGATAGTCCCATCCGCGACCAGCTTGGCTGCTCCGGTCAATCGCAGCTGGTTTTTCTCGAATCGCTGGTTATCAGGGTTCTCCTTGTCGACTGCCAGCACCACCGACTGGCTGATCTGCTCAGCTGCTTCGATGTACTTTTCGAACAACAGCGGGGGCAGCGACAGCACGTCACCGATATTGTCGAATCCCTCGCCCACGTCGTCCGAGGGAAAATCCCTGGTTGGATCGAGCTCGACGCCGAACAGGTCGCGGATCGTGTTGTGGTATTCCAGTCGATTCAGCCGCCGCACCGTGACCCGGCCCGGGTCAGTCTGTTTCTCACAGTCGAGGTGAAAAAGTGCATTCTCCAGCCAGCTGACAATCGTGGCCCGCTGCTCATCGGTCGGTTGCGGCTCACTCTTGGGTGGCATCGCATGAAACTCGACTCGCTGCAAGACCCGCGTCCATGTCTTGCGATCCACTCGCACCGCGGAGCCATTAGAAACACCGTCAACCGCTACACCCTCGGTCGGTTCATCCTCATTGTGGCACTCCGAACAGAACTTCATCAGCAGGGGCTTCACCTCCTGCTGGAAGGTCTCGGTTTCCTTCGCCTCGGCGCGGGCCTGTCGTGGCTTGACCGGCTGATCCTGTTGGGCCGGCAGCCAGCGCGTGCAGGTCAGTACGGCGACCAGTATCAACAGTTGGCTGAAAGCCAGGCTGAGTGACAGAAAGCGGTGGGCAGGATCTCTCATGGTGGGCATTCGTAGGGAAGACAGAGCCTGCTCTGTCGAGTGAGCGGAGCTGCGGAAGGAGCTACCGCATTATACCCATTGGCCATCCAAAGCGGAAAGTCAGCGGCACTCGCTGGCCGCGCTGAGGACCGCCGAGACCCTAGAGAATGTACTTGCTGAGGTCCTCGTCCTCGCTGATCGCTTCCAGCCGTTCATGGACATAGGCGGCGTTAATCTCCACATTGCCCATTTTCATGTCGGGAGCTTCGAAGCTGAGCTCCTCGAGCAACCGCTCCATGATCGTATAGAGCCGTCGGGCACCAATATTCTGAGTCGTCTGGTTCACCTTGAAGGCATAAGCAGCCAGTGCCTTGACGGCATCGTCGGTGAATTTCACCGATATCTTCTCCGTCCCCATCAGGGCCACGTACTGACGAGTCAGTGAGCTCTGTGGTTCGCAGAGGATGCGGACAAAGTCCTCCTCGCTGAGGTCATGTAACTCGACACGAATCGGGAAGCGGCCCTGCAATTCCGGCATCAGGTCGCTTGGCTTGCTGTCGTGAAATGCCCCTGCCGCCACGAACAGGATGTGGTCGGTGTGGATATATCCGTAACGGGTCTGGACGGTGGTTCCCTCCACGATCGGCAACAGGTCTCGCTGCACACCCTGCCGCGACACATCCGCCCCACGCGAATCACTGGCGGTCACCTTATCCATTTCATCGAGGAAGATAATCCCCATGTTCTCAGCCAGCTCAATCGCTTCGGAGTTGATTTTCTCTGAGTCGATCAGGGACTCGCATTCCTGATCGAACAGAACTTTCCGTGCCTGGGCAACTGTCAACTCGCGATGGCTACTCGACTTGGGCATGATCTTCTCGAACAGGCCCTGCAGGTCCATGTCCATCTGCTCCATCCCCATGCCACTGAGCATCACCGGAGCACCCTTTTGTTCGATCGTCATCTCCACTGTACGGTCTTCCAGTTCACCAGCCAGCAGCATCACTTTGAGTTTGTCTCGCGTCCGCTCGTATTGCTCGCTAGCCTGCTGACTATCTTCGTCCGATACCCCGGCGACCGGCGCTGGAGCCAGCAGGTCAAGCAGTCGCTGCACAACTCGCTTCTCAGCTTCCCCCGCAACAGCTGCTCGCTGCTGATCACCAAGCAGCGCGATGGCGTTCTCGACCAGCTCGCGGATCATGCTCTCCACGTCCCGGCCGTAATACCCTACCTCGGTATACTTCGATGCCTCGACCTTGATAAAGGGTGCTCCAGTCAGCCGCGCCAGTCGGCGGGCGATCTCGGTTTTCCCCACGCCGGTCGGCCCGATCATGAGGATGTTCTTGGGAGCCACCTCGGTACGCAAGTCGTCAGTCAGTTGTTGTCGGCGCCAGCGATTGCGAATCGCCAGGGCGACAGCACGCTTGGCGTCGTCCTGCCCGACAATGTACTGATCCAACTGCTCAACGATCTTTCGAGGCGTCAGGTCGGAGCCAATTGTGGAAAAACTCATACCGCTGTTCAATCCTCGCTCGGCAGTCGTTCCACCGTAATCGCGGTGTTGGTATAGATGTCGATATCGGCTGCAATCGCCAGTGCCTTCTGGACAATCTCGTCGGCTGGCAGGTCTGTATGAACCATCAGGGCGCGAGCCGCAGCGAGTGCGTAATTCCCACCGGAACCGATCGCCACGATACCGTCCGTCGGCTGGATCACATCGCCTGTCCCGCTGATCAGCAAGGTGTGACGACCGTCGGCAACTGTCATCATTGCCTCCAATCGCCTCAAGGCGCGGTCCATTCGCCAATCCTTGGCCAACTCGGTGGCCGCACGGGTAATGTTGGCCGGATAGTCCTTGAGCTTGGCCTCAAAACGCTCGAGTAAGGCAAAGGAATCTGCACTCGATCCGGCAAAGCCACACAGCACGGTGTCGTCAAGCAACCGCCGCACCTTGGTCGCGTCGGCCTTCATGATCGCCGAGCCAAGCGTCACCTGGCCATCACAACCCATCGCCACCTGTCCGCCATGACGGACAGTCAGAATTGTCGTGGCGTGGATCTCCATCGAGCTGCTCCGTGTTGCCAATCAAGCCTCTGCTAAACAACTCGCATTGTCCCCCAAAAAAGGAAATGCCACCAGCACCCGCTCGTCCGCCCCAGGGCGAGTGCCTACCCGAAGCTGAATCGATTGATTAAGCTGCTCTGCATGACCGAAACGCCCCCTCCCAATCGCAGCAATGAGCTGATGTCTCCCCATGACACGGCCCTGCTGGTTGTGGACGTGCAGCAGAAGTTCATGCCGATCGTCCAGCAGAGTGAACGGATGGTCTGGAATATCCGCCGCTTGCTGGATGCCGCACAACTGCTGGGGATTGCCTCACGGGCAACCGAGCAGTATCCACAGGGATTGGGAGCGACCGTCGCTGAACTGGCTGAACGACTGCCGACTGTGGACAACAAGCTCCGTTTCAGCAGCTCGCAGGTGCCCGGCCTGGTCGAAGACTGGACTGCAGCCGGGATCCACAAGGTGCTGTTGGTTGGCATTGAGGCCCACGTCTGCATCCAGCAGACCGCCCTCGATCTACTCTCCGAAGGTTACCCCGTTTACCTGGCAGTGGATGCGATTAGCTCCCGCAACCCGCTGGATGGCGAAGTTGCCCTGCGGCGGATGGAGTCGTGTGGCGCTATCCTGACGACCACCGAAGCCTGCCTGTTCGAATGGTGTGAATCCGCTGAGCATGAACATTTCAAGCAGATCAGCGCCTTGGCCAAAGAAGTCTTCGCTGACTGACGCCGCAACTGTTTTCCCGATCCCTGGAGCCCGTCAACCGTGACATCAACTCAACGACTTCAGCCTCCGCAGCGAATCCTGATGGGTCCTGGGCCAAGTGCCATTCACCCGCGAGTACTCGAAGCGATCGGCAAACAGACAGTCGGCCATTTGGATCCTTATTACCTGGAAGTGATGGATGGACTGCAGAGCATGCTGCGAACAGTCATGCGAACAGAGAACCCGATGACCATGGCGGTCAGTGCCACCGGTTCTGCCGGCATGGAATCGGCCGTCGTGAATGTGATCGAGCCAGGGGATTCCATGCTGGTCTGTGTCAACGGCGTGTTTGGCTCTCGCATGAGTGACGTGGCAGGTCGAGCGGGTGCCACGGTCACCACGGTGGAGCGTCCCTGGGGCGAGGTTTTTCGGCCCCAGGACCTGGCCGAGGCGCTCGACACGACCAACCCCAAGGTGGTCGGTATCGTGATGGCCGAGACATCCACAGGTGCCATGCAGCCGCTCGAGGAGATCTCGCAGATGGTCCGTGATGCCGGAGCCATGCTGCTGGTGGATGCCGTCACATCCCTGGGCGGCGTCGATCTGCGGGTCGACGAGTGGGGTATCGACATCCTCTATTCCGGATCACAGAAGTGCCTCAGTTGCCCTCCCGGCCTGGCACCAATTACCTTCAGTCCGCGGGCGATGGATGTCATCATGCAACGCAAAACGAAGGTCCAAAGTTGGTACCTCGACGTATCCATGCTGGCCAATTACTGGGGCAGCGACCGAGCCTACCACCACACAGCTCCAATCAATATGACCTACGCTCTCTACGAGGCTCTCCAGGTGCTGCTCGAGGAAGGCCTTGAAAACGTGTTTGCTCGCCACCAGCAGAATCACCTGGCACTCAAGGCCGGCCTGCTGGCACTCGGTTTCGAGTATGCGGCCGAACAGGGACACCAGCTGCCGATGCTCAATGCGGTCAGGATTCCTGACGGTGTCGACGACGCCGGCACACGAGCCCAGCTGCTCAACCGTTTCGGCATCGAGATTGGAGGCGGACTGGGAGTCTTCAAGGGCATCGCCTGGCGAATCGGCTTAATGGGACACGCGGCCCGCAGTAGCAACGTGCTGTTATTGCTCTCGGCACTTGAACAACTGCTCTCCGAACAGGGCCTCAACTTCGCCGCCGGTTCCAGCGTGGCCGCGGCTAACCAGGTCTACCAAGCTGCCAACAGCGAGTGACATCGCACTGTCAGTCAACTTCTTGCAGTCCGGGATCTCTGCTGATAGATTGCCGGACGGCACTCCCCTGCCCCGGACCTGTAGCTCGAGTGGGATCGCATGCTGGTACTGAGTCGACAAACTGGTGACCGAATTCAAATCGGCGACGACATCGTCCTGACGGTGATCAAGGTGACGCCTCATTCCGTACGGATTGGCGTTGAAGCTCCCGCGTCGATAGCGATTGTGCGATCCGAACTGGTCAAGACCAGCGAGGAACCTGCCCCCGAGAACAAGCTGCCGGCGTCAAAAGCCAGCGGCACGGAAGCGGGTTAAGGTAGCTCAAGGCAGCATCGCACTGCGGATCGGAAGAAGTTGCGCTCCGGCTGGATCACGTAAATCAAGCAGCTGCTGGCGAGCATCCAGGTCTGACAGTGGCCCGTGCTGTTCTGTGTACTTCAGCAGGTTCTGCACTTTCTGGTCCGCAGTCGCTTCACCATCCGCCTCCTGGCCCGGCGGATAGCCCCAGCGAATCTGAAGCATGTCACGGGTCACAAGGTGGTAACGATAGGGTCCTTCCCCCTGGCGACTGCCAGCCGTCCGACTCTCAACTCGATACAGCCCGATCTTCTTCCAGGGAATCCGACTGACCGCGTCAGCTATCCGGGCGCCTCCCTGGATCCGCTGATCACCCCAGTTGGTACCGATCGGACCGGCCGGGCCGCTGTTGTCGGCGACGACCCGGATATAGTTCCCCACCTGGTCCTCGGAAAAATCGTCTGGCGGCAGGCAGACTGCATCTGCATCAATCGGCAACAGGCCAGGCTGGTTGCCCTGGACAACTTCCACCAACGCCACTGGTCGACGATAGACAACCGTGATCTCGACACCCCCCGCATGCTTGAAGACCCGTTTTACCGTGGCCACCCAACTCTGCACGAGAAATGCGCCCCGCACCTTGGTCACCAGCTGCGGATCTCGCAACGACAACTCCGTCAGCTTGCCATCGTCAATCGCGGCAGCCTTGATGTCTTGCTTGACCCAGGATGGCCGCTCTGGACCCAGTTGAATTGACTCAGGGATCAACCGATAGGCAGAGGACTGGTCCACCAGCGGCGCCCACTGCTTCCAGGCCACCAGGGTCGAGGCCACCGCAAGCAACGCCACCAGCAAGAATGCACTGAGCGAGGATGCGGACGGGTGCACAAGCCGGACCAACTGGCCAAGCATGGTGCGTGATCGGACTTCTGAGGTGGTATTCATGAATGCAGTCACTTCCAGTGGCAGGATACACACTGGGGCTCTCTTACATTCATCGCCCTTGAGACAACCCGATCATCACAGATCTCGGGAAGATAGGGCCGGATTCGACTACCAGAGGTCCACTTGTAACTGCAATTCCACTTCCAGCTGGTCCAGGACCCCTTCTCTCAGTTTGTCAATCAAGCGTCGCACGTCAGCACTGGTAGCTCCGTCACCGACGACAATGTAATTGGCCTGGGACTCAAAAACCGTGGCACCTCCCACTTGGGCATCCTTGAAGCCCGCTTGCTCAATCAAGCTGGCGGCCGAGACCCCTCCCTGGTCCTTGAATACCGAGCCACTCCCCTGCTCTCCCATCGGATGACTGGCACGCTTCATGATCCAGAGCTTCTGGATCCGCCGGGTCACTTCGCGGGCATCATCCTGGTCCAGCTGAAACACGCCGGCCAGGATAACCGCTTCGTCCAGGTCCGACTGACGATAGGAAAAGTGAATCTCATCGCGGCTGCGATCGAGCACCTCTCCGGCGACCGTCATCACCGACACCGACTCGGTCCACTGGCCAATATCACCACTCCCTGTCCCGGCGTTTCCCTTCAGTGCACCACCCACGGTGCCGCGGATGCCAGCCAGCTGTTCCAGGCCACTGAGTCCCTCTCGTGCGGTGGTGGAGATCAGGTGGACAAGTTTCGATCCTCCGCCAGCCGTCACCCTGGTCCCATCGACCTGGATCTGAGTGAAGGCAGGTGCCGTTATCTGCAGCACGAGTCCGTCGTACCCCTCGTCCGGGACGAGCACGTTGGAACCACCTCCGAGTAATCGCACCGGTATCGACTCGGCCCGGGCAGCTGCCAGCAATCCGGACAATTCATCCACAGATGTCGGCTCAGCGAAAAAGCTGGCTGGCCCGCCGAGCCGGAAGTCCGTAAAGGGAGCCAGCACTTCTCCCTCTCGGACAATATGTTCGAATCCCGCGTACCAGCTCATACGTGCATCCTGCCACTTCGTCGTCGTACCATATCACATCACTGCTGTTTCACTATCGCCTCAGCCGGATCAGGTAATACTACTGCAAAGCATCACGGTTTCAACCCATTCCCTCAGGCGATGAAGGTCTGAGGCACTCAGCTCATGCTCACGCGTGATTGACTGCCTTGTCCGTTTCGTTTGATCTGGCAACTGGGCGAATACCGAGACCCGACCATCAATATCGTACTGCAAGTCGACCTGGACAGGAGTGTTTTCGGGCAGGTCCGGCGAGAGGCCATCGATGGCACAATTGCCGATCTCGATACAATCGCTGGGCGACTCGTTCTCCCCTTCCAGCAACTGGACCCCGATCGATTTCTGGCCGGCAGCGTGCGTCTTAAAAGTACGTTTGGCCGTCACTGGCAGGGTCGTTCCGCGCGGAATGACGATGATGTTGACCCACTCCTCACCGTTAAAACCAGCCACACCGAGGCTCTGGAAACTTGTGTTCTTGACCACCATACCGCCCTGCGGATCACCCGCCCGCTGCATTCGATAGCCAGCTTGCAAGGCAGCTCCCTTAACCACCGCATCGTCGGGCAGCTGCAGCAGGGCCAGTTTGGAACCAGCCAGCTGCTGGATTGTGCTGCTGATCATCGGCATCCGGCAGCCACCCCCCGTCAGTAATACCCTGTCAACGTCTTCCCAGCTCCAGCCAGCACTCTTGATAGCATCCTCAATCGCCAGCTCCACCCGCGCCACCAAGGGCGCCGCCGCAGATTCAAATTGTTCGCGTGTGATTGTGACGTGAGTCATCCCCGCCGGAACCTGCAACTTCATCGTGACTTCGTCCCGTTGTGAGAGCGCCTTCTTGGTCCATTCACAGGCCTGCCAGAATCGCAAGGCACGCTTGGCATCCTGGACCGGGTCAAAGCCATGTTCTTTGCGCAGTATCTCACTGGCCAGGTCGATAATACAATCGTCCCAGTCTCGGCCTCCCAGCCGGGCGTCACCACCGGAGGCGACCACTTCGAGACTCTCGTCTGCGGCCGCCACAGCAGCGACATCAAGCGTGCCACCCCCCAGGTCGATGACAAGCCAACGGGAATCCGACGTAAGTTGTTCCGGCTGATCGTAGGCGTGATAGACTGCCGCCGAGAGCGGCTCGCTGACCAGCCCCGCCACTTCGAAGCCAGCCATAAAGCCGGCATCCTGGATCGCCTTGCGACGCGTCTCGTCAAAACAGCCCGGCGTGGTAATAACAGCCTGCTTGACCGATCCCACCTTGCGCTGGAAGTCAAAACAGAGTTTGGCCAGGATCAAGCCCTGCAGTACCTCGGGTCGATAACGCTCGCCACCCATCGCTTCCGGATACATCGCCCGACCGAGGAATCGTTTTATCTCCAGGGCCGGCAAATCCGGGTGATCGCTGATGCCCTTCATCGCAGCCTGGCCGATGCTGGTGTCCATACCGTCGACCCAGACAAAACTGGGAGTGGATGCTTCACCCTGGGTGGTCTCGATCACGACCGGCTGACCCTTCTTATCAAGCCAGGCAATCGCACAACTGCTCGTTCCCAGATCCATGGCGATCGGCATCGCCTTAACTGACTGCGGTGTGGGCAAGTCCGTGATCAGCGTCGATCCGGAAGAATCGAGATTCTCAGGGTTCAAGGCAATCTCGATATCCCGCACAATCTCTTCCATCGACTGGTAACGCTCGGCTGGCTTCTTTGCCACCATGCGGACATAGAGCTCCTCCAGCCAGTGGGGAACGTCGTCTCGAAATTCCCGCAACTGCGGAATCGGCTTCTGGGCGTGGGCAATCAATATTTCGATCACGTCACCGGTGTAGAGTGAGCGGCCGGTCAGCAGGTAAAAAAGTGTACAGCCGAGGCTGTACACATCGGAGCGGAGATCCGCTGCGGCAGCGTCGCGGGCCTGCTCCGGTGCCATGTAGTTGACGGTGCCCATGATCGTACCCTGCTGGGTCAAATCTCCCTCGGACGCCCCACTGCCACCCAATCGCGCCGTTCCCATGTCCAGGATCTTGACGGTGCCATCCGCATCCTGGATCAGGTTACTGGGCTTGATGTCCCGGTGGACCATGCCGCAGCTGTGTGAATAGGCAAGCCCCTTGGCACCTGCCAGGGTAGCCTCGATCGCTTTCTCCACGGTGAAGACGCCATGGTTCTTGACGATCTGGTTCAGCGAGGGGCCATCGATAAATTCCATCACCAGGTAATGGACGCCATCCTGTTCCCCAGCATCGAAGGCGGTCACGATGTTCGGGTGAATCAGCTTGGCAGCAGCCTTCATCTCGCGGTGAAAACGCTTAACCGCCTGTGGGTCCCGCATATTCTTCTTGGAGA
>CAUZOB010000046.1:0-28026 GCA_963581185.1 Planctomycetota bacterium
AAGCTTGGCTCTCCCCAGAAGCTGCGCGATGCGGACATCATGTATGGGATCTCGGATGCGGGCTTCTGGATGCCGAGCCACTACTGGGCCAAGGATGCCGCAGACTTTTCCAAGGCACTCCCGCTGGTTCTCAAGGCCAATCAATTCGAGCGGTCGAGCATGGAAGTTCCAGAGGACCTGAGCGCGGCCGGTTTTAATGTCAGCGCCGAATTACGAGTCGATTTCACAGGCTTGGAGGAACGGAGCAGGCCGGAGATCCTGTTTGGATCGGCCAACTTTGGTCCGACCGCAGGCGGTAAGAAAGTGGCTGGCGTGCAGCGTTTCGTCTGCAAGGTTCCGCTGCAGGCCATCCAGCAGGGTGCCAATCGGGTGATGGTGAAGACGAAGCAGGCGGGGGTGAAGATGGTCGGCGCCGAATTGTGGATCCGTCGCTAATGGCTGGTCACTGTTTGAGCAGGAAGCACTTCATGTTGCCGTCCCGGTCCTTACAGTAGAGCTGGCCGCCTGAGAGCACGATGTGCGGCCAGGCGTCATTCTCCATCAAGTCTTTCTGTCGAGCAAGTTCCTTGTATTGCCTCGGCGATCGATCGGCAGTCTCGGCCAGCACCAGGTCTCCCCGCCTCCCCCAAATCACCAGACGCCCGTCCGATGTAACAATGCATGAGGCAGTATCACCAAAGATACCCCCCCGCCAGACCGGTTTGCCGGTTTCAAAATCCAGGCAGTAAACACCGCGCCAGCACCAGTAGACATGGCCATTGTAGATCACCGGCGGGCAGACTCCGGATGCATAGGGCTGCTTCCAGACCTGGTTCATGCCCGATAACGCGACATCGATGCGCGTCGTCATGTACTGGTTGTACTCTGAGGAGATCACGATCGAGTTACCCAGCACGGCTGGCGTCGCTACATTGTTGGCGAAGTCCGTGACCCAGGGGAATTCAGCAACCGTTTTCCCCTCCTGACCGTGGTCGAGCCGGGCTACCAGCAGGTTGCGAATAGTCAGTACAGCAACGCAGGGAATTCCTTCAACGACGAGTGGTACGAGGCCCCCGGTGTGGCCAGCCGGATCCTTGGACTCGGATACCCAGAGCCGCTCGCCAGTCCTTTTGGAAAAACCCATCAGGTTGCCTTCGTCATCCCCGACTTCGACAACCAGCATCTCTCCCTGCAGGAGCGGGGCCGTGGTATAGCCATAGTCGCGGAGCTGCCGTCGTCCCACCTTGGGACGCTTGGCGACCTGGTAGGTGTCGTAAAGGTTCAGGTTCCAGACCGCTTGACCCTGCTCGGCTGTATCCCAGCATCGAAGGTCACCGTCAGTGCTGAGCGTGTAGAGGTAGCCTGTCTGGCGGTCGTAACTGGGGCAGGAAGAAGGGCCTGAGTAGATTCCCTTGTCCCCCTCGCTCTGCCTGCCGTACGGCGGGCAGCGGTACGATTGCGTCCAGAGTGTCTTTCCACTGGCTGTGTCAATGCAGAGCACCTGGTCATTGCCATCCTTCCAGCCCATCGTGTAAAGCCGGCTGCCGATCACGATCACAGCGGAGCCGCCCGCACCGGTCTTTGTGCTCCAGGCCGGCTTGTGGGGTGGCCAGTTGCCGCCCTTGAAATGCGAGGGTTCCTTGGTGGTCGCGTCGCGCTTCAGTCCGCGCCAGTGGGGCCAGTCGTCTGCATGGCTGGAGGCCGACAAGACCAGTATCAGGCAGACGGGCAGTGTCCAGAGGTGCTTCAGCATGAAAATCTCCAGGGACAGGTCTTTTTCTTGGGTGGGCAGCAGTTCGGGAAAGCTGGCCTTCGGATCGCGGAAAAAATTGTCGAGGGTCAGATGGCAGGGTTTTACCTTTTCAGCCGTGTTCAGTCACCACTCGTGCTGAATTTCTTCAAGCATTATCTGTACATCAGCCAGCCGCACAGAATGGTGCGAGAGTGAGATGCGAGAATCAAGATCTCTTTCGTCGGCAAACTACTTCTCATATTTCACCACCGACAGCAAAATATAACTGCTGGCACAATTGTTGGCGTGCTTGGCCCGGCTCACGGGAGTTCAGGCTCAAGCCACTGAATCAACTTCTCTTTCGCCTCTGCGGAACGGTAATCATGTCACGAAGACTGAATATATGCGTCTCGATTGTTTTGTTGTCGGTTACCGCAGTCGCAACGGCAGCTGAGCAGGACTTGGAGTTAGCTGCACCGTTTACCAATAACATGGTCCTGCAAAGACAAGCCGTGGTACCGGTATGGGGTTTTGATACGCCCGATGCCCAAGTCACAGTTGAATTTGCAGGCCAGAAGAAGACAGCCGTTGCCGACAAAAACGGCGATTGGATGGTTGAGCTCAAGCCACTGGCGGTATCACACCAAGAACGCAGCTTGACTGTGATCAATAGCCGGAACCAGTCGATCGTTCTGCAAGGTGTACTGGTTGGTGAAGTGTGGTTCTCCTCTGGCCAATCCAATATGGTCTGGATCGCCAACAAGAGCATGTGCAGCGAAATCGCGCGTGAAATTGCCAGCTCGGAAAAGGACATTCCGATAAGAGAGATCAACATCACGACCGTATCGGCACTCTACCCGCTGAAAAAAGGTACTTCGGATGGCGGCTGGAAGACACACAAAAGCGCGGGAGACTTCTCGGCTCTGTCATTGTCGTTTGCGTACTCGCTGTACAAAGAACTGGACATGCCAATCGGCATTCTGCTGAGCGCTCATAGCAATACCAGGATCGAAGCATTCACCCAGCGCCAGGCCATCGAAACACATCCCCAGCTCAGACTGGACGCTGACCTGATTCGCGATGCGGACCCGCTGACCGAGCAGGGACATAAGGCATTTGACCAATACTACGGAGACCTGAGAGCCTGGCAAAAACTGGCCGGCGAGGCCGCAGTAGCAGGTGGCAGGATACCCGCGAGAACGAACTTGCCGGGAATCGCGGGTATGTGGCGAGGGCCCTCTCAATTCTTCAACGGCAAGATCAACCCCGTGGTTCCGTATGCGATTCGCGGTGCGATCTGGTGTCAGGGCACAAGTAACTCGGGCGACGGGAGGATTTACGCCGCAAGAATGGAGGCCCTTGTCAACGGTTGGAGAGATGCCTGGAGCATGCCTGATATGCCGTTCTACTTCACCCAGATGCAGTGCTATGGTTCTCCAGATCCCGACTCGGTGGGATTTGCAGACATCCGCCAAGTCCAGCATCTGTTTTTCAGGAACAACCGCCAGAACGTCGGCATGGTCGTCCAGTCTGACCTCAACTCGGCCAGGCCGCAGGGAATTCACTACTACAACAAACTTCATCCGGGCATCAGGTTGGCACGCTGGGCTTTGGCGAAACAGTACGGCAAAGATGTCGCATATACCGGTCCGATCTACACCGGTTACGAAGTCAAAGGGAGTCAAGTCATCGTATCGTTCGAACAGGAGAGTCTCTTTGGCGGTCTGATGGTTGGCAATAAAGGGTTGGCCCAGGACTACCGGGAAGCGGACAAGTTCGTTGAACCGGCACGGCCGACTCCGACTGACAAGCTGAACCATTTCCGCCTGTGCGATAAGGACAACAAATGGCACGCTGCCGAGGCGGTCATTGTTGGTAACACCGTTATCGTGACTTCAAAGAGTGTCCCCAGACCGATTGGCGTTCAATACGCATACAACGCGGTACCGGAAAACTCGAATCTCTATAACAGAGCCGGGTTGCCTGCGACGCCGTTTGCAGCGGTCAACGGTGAGTTGATCTTTGAGGAGGACGATCTGGAGAAAGCGGCGGCACTCAAAGCAAAGTACGCACAGTACACCGACCCCGACCATCCGATCCTTCAGGTGGTTGAGTACTTCCGGGATGGTGCGGTTATTCAACACGGCAAACCGATCCCGGTTTGGGGGCACGCCAACAAGGGCGTCAAGCTGACCGTGACGCTGGGGGGAATCACCAGAACGGCAGTGGCGAATGATCTGCAGCAATGGTCAGTAGAATTCCCGTCCTTCGAGGTTTCGACTGACCCCATCACCTTGTCGGTTAAATCAAGTCATGGTTTCAGCAGAACGGTCGTCAATATCTTGGTTGGCGATGTCTGGTATCTGACTGGAACAACGCTGCTTAACGGAGAGTTGGCGTTTAACCCGCGTGACAAGGAGGCCACGATTCCAACAGCCATGCCGCTGGTTCGTGAATTCAGGAGAAAGACGGCTGCAAGTTCATTTCCAACTCCACGAAAACGGAAGTTTGAAACTGGCGGTGGCAGATACCGTTCATCATGGATGGCCGCTGATTTTTCTGAAGCCGACCGAGGCGTGACGATGTTCGCCTATCATTTCGCAAAAACACTGAACCGCACGGGAATTCCACAGGGCTTCATTACCATGTCATCCGGCCAGGGTGGACGAGCACGACAAATGGCTTCGCCTCTTTCGTGGACTTCTTTCGACGGCGTCAAGGACATAGATCAGCCGGCATTTCAAGCTCGCCTCGATGAATTGTTTATGCAGTACCCCAACTCGAGCATTGCAAGAACAGCTGCCGACCGTCATCTCAAGGACGTGGAAACCTTTATCCAGACAATCATCACAGCTGGCAAGCAAGGCGCAGATTTATCCAAGGCTGCACCGCTTGCTGGCCCGGCTTTTCCGGAGGCGGGAAAAAACAGTACGGTCCGATCCGACATGATTCCAACTTACGCTTACAACTGGTGTGTCAGCCCGATGACTCCGATGGCAGTTTCCGGCGTGATCTGGATTCCATCAGAGAACAATATTGGATACACGCCCGCACACTATGGGGCTGAACTGGAGTTCTACGCCAAGAGTCTTGCCGGCACCTACGGTCTGGACAAAGTGCAGTTTATCTACGCCCAGCCGACAGACTCACTGGTCGAGGGCATCACAGCCCCAGAGATTGCAGGCAGCAGGAGTATTACGTTCGCCTCATGGCCAAAAAGCTTGCAAGATCTTGCTATCGAGATGGCCAGGCTGGCCGAATAATCAGCTGACTCGACCAGTTATCACCAACCTGCCGAAGGCAGGCAGACAGGTTTAATGGCAGCACCTCGTGATCATAAGAAAATGGCGATTCGCTCGATCGTAGTCACTTGGAAGAGGGCAAGCAGCAGCAAGGAACAGCTGTTAGTGAAGGATTAAGACAATCACTCACTTTGTCAGGAAGACCTGGCTCTGCACGACCAGCTTGACCAGGTCCCGCAGGCCATTGCCCCTGGCCTGGAGCTTCCTGACAATCTCGTCCACCTCACCACGATCTGTCGCCTCGAGGAGACGGCCACTGGAATAAGCCAGCATTTTTTCCGCCAGGCAGCGAACAACCTGCGATTCCCGCCCAACAAGCATTTTCTTGTATTCGACAATATCTGCCACCTTCTGGCCTGTCGACATCGTGGACGAGGCATCGATATTGTCCCTGCCCTTGGGGTACCTGTCCCGCCAGCGGCCAATGGGATCGAAGTTCTCAAAGGCAAAACCGAGGGGGTCAATCTTGCTGTGACAGCTTTTACACGCGTCCTGTTCACGATGGAGTTGAAGTTGTTCACGGATCGTCCCGGCATTCCGCAGATCCGGAGAGAGCGGTTCGACATCCGGTGGCGGTGGTGGAGGCGGAGTTCCAAGAATGTTTTCCAGCACCCAGACACCGCGAACCACTGGCGAGGTATCAACACCGTTGGCGGTGGCGGTCATCACGCTGGGCTGGGTAAGCAGGCCGCCGCGACGCGGATCATTCGTCGGCACCTTGCGAAGGAACTCTCCCTTCACATCATCGCGCCCGTAAAAGACCGTGGCGATCGACTCGTTCAAGAAGGTGTAATCGGAATCGATCAGGTCACGAACCGGGCCATTTATCCTCAACAGGTCGGCAAAGTAGGCGTCGGTCTGGGCGACAATCTGAGGCTGGAGCCGGCGATCCCAGTAAACACGGAAAGGGCCTGACCGTTCAGGGGGGCTGTCGCTTAGCTTGTCGAGTCTCAACCAACGCTCGGTAAAGTGTCGCGTGAAAGCGGCTGCCCTGGGATCGTCCAGCATGCGGTCCACCTCCTCCTGCACCACGGCGATGTTGGTCAGCCTGCCCGATTCTGCAAGAACCATCAGCCTCTTGTCCGGCATGGAGGACCAGAGGAAATAGCTCAGCCGCGAAGCGAGCTCGTAATTATCCAACCGCCCAGGTTTTTCACGAAGGTAGAGGAAATCCGGGGAACAGAGGATTGCCGTGTAGCCGGTCTGGAGAGCCTTCATGGTCCGCGCTGCCTGGGCAGTGACGCCGCCGGGTTGCCGCGGTGCTGTTTTCCCGACGGCCAGCGGCGTCATGGCAAATCCCGGACCGCTCCAGAAGGCCTGCAGGCTGTTGGGTTTCCCATAGGCGAAGTACTCGACCCGAAGGACATGGGCGCCGGCTGCCAGCTGCATCGCCCCTTTCTTCGTCGAGGCACCATGGAGCCCATCGTGCTCGACGACCGTCTTGCCATCAATAATCAGACGCGATCCGTCGTCCGAGGCAACCTGGAACTGGTAATCACCCGCCCGCGGTGCTTCCAACCTCCCCTCGAAGACCATGCCGAAGTGTTCTTCGAGCCCTGCCGGTCGAAGGTCAAGCAGACCGCTCACCAGTGCACCCTGTCCACTGGGCTTGAGTGCGGAGAACTCCGGAAGCTTGTTCCAAGATCCCCTGTACGACTTGTAGGTCAAATCCTGGATCACGCTCGCTTCAACCGTGGCCGGATCAGGATTCAGATGTGAGCGAACCAGCCCGACAAAGGGTGCCACTTCTTCCACCGTAACCGGCCTGCGAAAAGCTCTCCCAGCAAACGCCAGTAGTAATGCTTCCACATCTGCCTCGTCAGTGGGCCCGGTTCCATAGAGCGATCTGTGGCTCCTGGGTGGCCACTGATCAACCAGCGGTTCCAACGTCATGCTGTGGACGTGGAGGCTGGGTCCCTTGTAGTGATTGAGCAGGGTGACAGCCATCTCCCTGGACCAGTCAGCACGCGCCTTGTTGTACTCGTCTTTATCTGGAATCTCCTTGTTACTTGGCGCTTTGCGGAAAGCATCGGGCAGGTACTTCTGCATCAGGAGGTCCGTGCGGGCACCGCGGCTGGAGGGACCATTATCCCAGGTCACCTGTGGCAGCCATTGCCTGTCGATCCAAGTTTCAAGCGTGAAGGTACGTCTCTCTCCATCGCCCGGCAGCTTGAGCTGGGTCAATACGACATGGTCGTTCCTGGACCTGGCCTTGTAGAGGCGCACGCTGACCAGGAAAGGTTCCTCCTGGTTGGTCAGAATCAGCTCACCCCAGGGGTGCTGCTGGTTGTGCGCTGAGATCTCGATCGTGATGCGATAGCGGACCGAACTGCCAACACCCCCCCCCAGCGCATCGGCGCTAAGGGTCCCCGTGCGATAGAGCGCATCAAACTCTGGATTAAGCTCACGGGAAAATTGTTCGAGGTCCCCAGTTCCACGTTTACTGATATGGCCTGCGAAACGTCGGGCCTCCGGGTCCGGTCGTGGAGCCGTTTCCGTCGCCAGCTGCAGGCTCTCCTCGGCAGCATCGAGCATCAGCTTGAGGAGGAAGTCGGACATCACGAGTCGCTCACCGATATTGTCGAAGCCATCCTCCTCTTCATCCGCGGGAAAAGCACGAAACGGATCGGAACTGGTGTTCTCGACACGGCCGTTGCCGTTATTGTCCACCAGGCCAGAAACGTTTCCGACTCGCAGGTCCGGGTCATTGATATAGAGCAAGTCACGCACCGTGTTGCGCAGCTCAAAGCGGTTCAGGCGACGTGCGACCGTCTGCCCGCCGGTACTGCGACGCTCTCGATAGGCCGCTTTGAGGCGGTCGGTCAGGACCTCAACCACCTGGGCCAGTTCCCGGGCGTCAGGACGTGGTTTCCCCTCCGGCGGCATCGCCCCCAGGTTCAACTGGTCCAGAATCTCCTGCCAGGACTCCAGAGTCTGGACGTCGGAGAGCTTCGTACCGAGCGAATCGAATCGCTTGTCGTTCTCCTGCGTTTTGGCACCGTGACACTCGTAGCAGTGTTTCCTGAGAAACGGACGGAGCTTGTCCAGCGGGGAAGCAGCCTGAGCAGCATCCAGGGGCACCGTGATCACGATCGCTACAAGGATAAATCGGAACATCAGGCGTTACGACGTTCAAGACCGGCCAGCGTCCCCGTGCTGGGGCCGAAGCGGTCGATCTCGAGGCCGTGATTCTGGAGGATCGATAGCAGGAGATTGGCCGCGGGGATACGTTGCCCCTTCTCCTCCGGGTTGACCAGGTGCTGGCCAAGTTTGAACCCGCCTCCGGCCAGCAGCAGGGGAAGATCCTTGGTCGAATGTGGCCCGGTTGCCATGCCGCAGCCAAAGAGAATCGAGGTATGGTCAAACAATGTGCCGCCGTTGACTGCATCCTCCTGTGCCTTGAGCAGGTCGATCAGGTACGCCATCTGCGTCGTCATGTTTCGCTCGATGAGGTTCAAAGCAGTGATGTGATCGGGACGCTCGCCATGGTGTGAAAAACCGTGGTAGCCACCACTGAGGCCAAAGTCGCCATTAACAAAACCAGAAGCGAGGGTAATGGCCCGCGTTGAATCGGTCTGGATTGCCAGCGAGATTAACTCGACCATGGCCCGCAGGTCTGCCTCGGTGCCATTGCCCTGCGACGGCTCCGGGCGTTCGGTTGTCGGTTTCGGCCGGTCGAGCCAGGGCTGCTGCTGGACAATTTTCTTTTCCAGCGTGCGGACCGCTTCAAGATATTCGGCGAACTTGTGCTGATCCTGTTTGCCAAGTTCCCTGTTCACGGACCTGGCCTTCTCCAGGACCACATCGAGGATACTGTTTTGCCGCTTCAGCCGCTCGGCAGCGGTGGCCTTCTTCTCGTTCGTGTCAGCCAGGAACAGGGCACGGTACATTTGCCGCACGTCAATCGCCGGTACCTGCACGCCGGTACGGGTAAAGCTGACCAGGTTCGACTCGTTAACGCGTAGGGTCATTGATGAAAATCGCGTTTCGGCACCGACAAATTCTGCAATCTTCTGGTCCAGGCTGATATTGCCCTCGGGGAATTGCGCTGCCATGAAGGGGCGCACACCACTGAGCAGGACAGGCACTCCCTGGTGGCCGATGGTGTTTCCGTGGTCCAGGTGCGAGAAAACGGTGAAGTCCTGGCGATGCTTTTCCAGCGGCTTGAGCGTCTCGGGCATCTGGTAGTCTGATGTCGTCTGCTCGGAGCTGGGGAAGAACGTCCTCTTGTAGATGCCGTAGTTGTTCGACAGGCAGACAAAACGCTTGACCGGCCTGGCTGGCTGAATTGCAGCCCGGCCAACTGGTGCCATCGCTTCGAGCATCGGCAGCGCGATTGCTACGCCGGCCCCCTTGAGAAAGCTTCGTCGTTTCAGGGGAACTCGCATGAAACTCTCCTTCGATCAACGCGTATGCCCGGCTTGGGACGGTCGCTTTGTTTCAGCTCCTCGGCTCATGTTCCGTTTGAGCCAGCCTTCCATTGTAGATTTCCAGCTACCATCCGAGTAGGGTTTCCGGGCAACGCATCTGTATATTCTATTATCGACCCTGGTTGTTTCGTTCAAAAGCCCATTTGCAAGTGACCAATGACCACTACACCAACGCGATCGCCAGCCCGACCAACCTAAGCGGTGCAGAATCCGACGCACTCTCTGGCGATGACGAGCGGCTGAGGGGGCTTGGCCGGACCTTCCCGAGAGCGTGAAGACTGCCGTGCTGAAGATGGTCAGGGGGTGACGGGCAATCTCGGTGGTCTATTAGCTGAGAATAGCTTCGACAACTTTTCCATGCACGTCTGTCAGACGGTAGTCGCGACCTTGGAAACGATGTGTCAGTCGCTCATGGTCGATTCCCATACAGTGCAGGATGGTGGCATGGAAATCGTGAACATGAACCGGGTTTTCAACGATGTTGTAGCAGTAATCATCGGTCTTTCCGTAGGTCAGACCACCTTGAACACCACCACCGGCCATCCAGATTGAAAAACTCCGCGGGTGATGGTCACGGCCGAAGCTGGCAGGATTTCCCTGCGCGTAAACGGTTCGCCCGAATTCTCCACCCCAGATAACGAGTGTGTCTTTCAGCATGTCGCGCTGTTTCAGATCAGCAATCAGGGCAGCAGATCCCTGGTCCGTCTCCCGTGTCAGGTTGGGGAGATTCCCGGCACAGTTGCTATGGTGATCCCAGCCACGATGAAAGACCTGAATAAAACGAACGCCCCGTTCGGACAGTCGTCTTGCCATCAGGCAGTTATAAGCATGCGTGCCTGGTTGTTTCGCGGCTTCGCCATAGAGCGCAAACGTACTCTGCGGTTCATCCGTGATACGAGCCAGCTCTGGCACCGATGTCTGCATCCTGTAGGCCATTTCGTACTGGGCAATCCGAGTGTTGATCTCCGGGTCACCGATTTCCTGTTCCCGCAGTGCATTCAGCTGTTCGAGGCTATTGAGTAGTTTTCTTCGAGATCGTGCGCCGAGCCGGCCAGGATCGGATAGGTACAGAACGGGATCCCCCTGGCTACGAAGTTTGACCCCTTGATATTTCGACGGCAAGAATCCACTTCCCCAGAGGCGATCATAGATCGGCTGGGCCTGGTTAAAATTGTTCTTGGTCAGCATCACGACAAACGATGGCAGATTCTCAGTTTCACTCCCAAGACCATAGCTGAGCCATGAACCCAGGCTTGGGCGGCCTGGTTGCTGGTGGCCTGACTGGAAAAATGTAATAGCCGGGTCATGATTGATCGCTTCGGTATACATCGAATTGATCAGGCAGAGTTCATCCGCCACGCCACCCAGGTGGGGAAGCAAGTCGCTCAACCACATTCCGGACTGGCCATGCTGGTTGAACTTGAAGGGCGAATTGATGATCGGAAATGCTTTTTGCCCGGCGGTCATTCCTGTCAGTCGTTGTCCGTCGCGAATTTCCGCCGGCAACTCCTGCATGTGCAGTTTTTCAAGCGATGGCTTATGGTCAAACAGGTCCACTTGCGATGGGGCCCCCGACTGTAACAGGTAGATCACCCGTTTCGCCTTGGGGGCAAAATGCGGCAATTCAGGCAAGCCATCTTTGTTCTTTGTCGCTTGCTCAGCACTTAACAGGGAAGACAGGGCAGCGATACCGATCCCTGTACTGGTCCTGCTGAAAAACTGACGGCGGTTTTCCAGCAACCCGCTTTCCTGGAGGAATGTCTTCATTTCTCAGCCCTTGGTAATTGTTTCGTCAAGATTCATTAAGAGCCGGCAGAGAGTCGTCCAAGTTGCTAACTGCAGCTTGTCATGGATTGTGTCAGGAGGAGAGTCACCAACGGCAAGCAGGCTGTCGGCGAGTCCGTTCTGCTGCTCAAATTCTTCACGTTGTTCGTCAAAGGCCTCAGCGAGAATAACAAGCTCAGTTGCATCAGGATGACGTCCCGTGGCAAGTCGGAAGGCGTAGGCAAGCCGTTTCTGCTGGTCGTGGGGATACCTGTTCAAGACGCGTACAGCCATGTGTCGCGCGGCTTCGACAAACTGTGGGCCATTGAGCAGCAGCAAGGATTGCAACGGTGTGTTGGTTTGCGAACGTTTCAGCGTGCAGAACTCACGTTCGGGGGCATCAAGTGTCTTCAACATGGGAGAGGGGACGGTACGCTTCCAGAATGTATACAGGCTGCGACGATAGAGATCCTTCCCGCTCCCCTGGGGATATTCTTTGGAGAATCCAGGGCGGTTGTTAAGCTCCATCCAGATACCCTTGGGCTGGTATGGGTAAACGCTTGTGCCCCCCAGCGCATTTACCAGCAGGCCGCTGATTGCAAGTGCATTATCTCGCACTTGTTCGGCAGCCAGTCGCATTCGAGGTCCACGGCCCAACAGTAGATTCTCTGGATCCTTCCTGTAGTTTTCTCGCCCTGCATGTGATGTTTGACGGTAAGTTGCTGACGTGACGATCAGTCGCACCATGTTTTTAACGTCCCACTGCGAACTGGCGAATTCAACCGCGAGCCAATCAAGCAATCCGGGATGGCTGGCACGTGCCCCCTGGTTTCCGAAGTCCTCCGAAGTTTTCACCAGTCCATTGCCAAAGAACTGCTGCCAGTACCGGTTGATCGCCACACGAGCCGTCAGCGGATGAGCAGGGGACATCAACCATTGTGCCAGGCCAAGACGATTTTTCGGCAGGTCGTCCGGCATGGGAGGCAAAACCTGTGGTGTACCCGCGAAGACTTGTGCTGCCGGTTGGTTGTATTGTCCGCGGTTGAGGATGTGCGTGGTGCGGATATTTTCCTGGTCCCGCATAATCATTGTTGCCGGAAAACTGGCACTCCGCTGTTTTTCAAGACGGGCTATTTCAGCTGCAATCTGCTTGGCAGGACCATGATTGTCCAGGTAGTAAGTACGCAACACCTGGTGCTGTTCGGCAGTCCGATCGCCAGGTTTCAACTTTGCCGCATCCACAATCGCGGCGTCGATGTCTTGAAAAGACAATCGTGCGGGCGCTGCCGACGAGATCGAGATACGAGGTCGGCCAATGCCATGCTGACCAAAGGACACTTCGTGCCTGAGAATTACTTTGAGAGTTGTTCCAGCTTGAAACCCAAACGGCTTCTCGGCAACGAAGATCGCCGTCGCAGGTTTTTTTCGAGTTGGCCCATCGACCGCCCAGCCCTTGTTCTTGTCGCTGGAGAGAGCGAGTCGAACTTCGTAGTTTTTCTGGTTGTAGTCAGCCCGGGCCTCTCGAAATGTGACGTTGGTCTTCTGACTTGGATCGGCAATCGAGGATGCCTCCAGAAGAAATCCTGTTAATACGAAATTGGAATTTTGATACCGCCCGGGACCGTTGCCAGGAAGGGACGGGTGCGTCAGGCATTCAATGCGAACTGCAGTAATGGCACTTTCTGGCGTCGTGAATTGAATTTCGTAGATGTCGTTTTGCGGATTAGCACCACTGGCCAGCAGTGAATTGTCCTCCAGCGGTGTAATTGTCGTCCCTCCCGAGGATGTCGCCGTGACCGGTGTCTGCACTCGCCAGGTGAAACTTCCGTTGGCAAGTGCTGAGGCCCACTCCTCGAGTTTCAAGTCATCCTCTTTGGCTACTGCCAGACTGTTGTGCAATTCTTCAATCGTCGTTGCCAGGGCTGCAATCTTGCGGGCTGCCAGTGGAGAAACTGCTTGCAGTGATGGTTGAAAACCACTCTGCCCGCGTTCAGGCACGAGGTTGAAATAGGCATAGAGTTGATAGAACTCTTGTTGCGAGATGGGATCATATTTGTGGTCATGACAGCGTGCACAACCAACAGTCAGGCCGAGCCAAACAGTGCCTGTCGTGATCAAGCGGTCCATCACGTATTCCGTGCGGTACTCTTCGTCGATTACCCCTCCTTCGATCGTAATGCCGTGATTGCGGTTGAACCCGGTGGCCAGAATCTGATCAGATGTGGCGTCAGATATCAAATCTCCAGCGAGTTGCTCGATTGTGAATTGATCGAAGGGTTTGTTTTGGTTGTAAGCATGAATCACCCAGTCACGCCAAACCCAGTGGGTTCGTTCCGTGTCGTACTGGTAGCCATTCGTGTCCGCGTAGCGAGCCAGGTCGAGCCAGCTCCGAGCCATATTCTCACCATAAGCCGGTGAAGCCAGATACTTTTCAACCAAACGCTCATATGCAGCAGGTGAACTGTCTCGCACAAAGGCATCCACCTCCTCCAGTGTTGGAGGAAGACCTGTGATATCAAAGGCCAGCCGTCGTATGAGTGCCTGCCGGTCCGCGTCGTCGGCATGCGGGAGACCCTTGGCTTCCAGTTGGGCAAGCACAAAAAAGTCGATGGCGTTGCGTGGCCAACTTGTCTCTTTCACAAACGGTAATGCCGTCCGCCTGGGAGCAATAAAGGACCAGTGCGTTTGGTACTCTGCCCCCTGTTCAATCCAGAGCCGGATTCGTTCGACCTGCTCTGCACTTAACGGTTCACCATGCTCGGCTGGGGGCATGCGAAAGTCTGGATCTGCCGCTGATATCCTGGCAACCAGTTCACTGCCAACAGGATCCCCTGGAATGATCGCCCGCGCACCGGACTCAAGTTCCGCAAAGGCTGACTGGCTTTGATCCAAACGTAAACCGGCCTGGCGTTTATTCGAGTCTGGCCCGTGACAGCGAAAACAGGCATTGGAAAGGAGCGGACGAATGTCACGGTTAAAATCAACCCGCAGCCCATCTTCCGCATGTGCAATTCCTGAGACAAGTGCCCACATAAGAACGGGCAACCACTTGAACCGACAAGGAATGGAATTGATCTTCATGGGAAAAACCGTCGTTTGATGGCAGCACTCAGTGAATCCTGAGAGAATTGCGATTCCCCGATTGTAGCCGCTTCCCAAGCCGGCCAGCAAACTCCTCCGGGGGGGGCAAAAAGTTGGCCGGCGGTCGACATGTAGAACGCTGCCCCAGACGCACACATTTTCGGGCCAAAAACCCAGGTCCGGACCCGTGTTCCCCTGCCCCTTCACTGGCATCCCCCTGCCACCGCGTGGCATAATGAACTCGTCACATCATCAGGATTCCCATTGCCATGCAGAACCACTGGCAGGGAAATGCTGATATCAGCAGTCTGGCGGAGCAGCTGATTCGAGTGCGGTTTGAACTGAAGGATGTGGATCTGTCTTCACTTCAGTTCACGAACAGGGTGGACTGAAACGGAGGGATCCATGCGTGGCAGACGACAATCGTGGGCAACAGCAGCCGTTGGTCTGACCTGGTCAGTCTTCGTGCTCCTCACCGGGACAGCCAGTCTCGAAGCCGATCACAACAGGTTGCTGCAGCGTGAGTTCCGCCGGGCAATCAGCAGGCATGTGGCGTGCGACAGTCAGGGGTACTGCTACCTGCTGATTCCTTCGCCTACATCAGTAGGCGGTCCGGGTTTCACTTTAAAGATCTCGCAGAAACCGCACCCGGAATCGATTTCGGATTTCCCGCTGACGGTGCCGCTCCCCAGACTGCAGGACAGACCGGCGGCCTCATTATTTTCCGCAGGCCTGGCTGTCGATCCTCAGGACCGGCTGCACATCATTTACACGACCGAGCACGGTCTGACCGCTTACAGCGTCGTGGAGACACAACCATTGCGAACCGACAAGGGCTCGCCACAGTGGTTGGATCCCGTCAGCGGGCAAGCGGGAGGACTCGTGCTCACACAAACCCAATCATGGGCGGGAGACATCTGCCGATCACCCAACGGGCAGATCTGGCTGACCTGGACAACCGCTGGAGGTAACGACTCGGAAGTGACAGTGCATCTCGGGACGCTCCGTGAGGGAGCATGGCAGTCGTTCGAACTTGGACGGGGAAAAGGGCTCTATCCACCCGCCATGCTCTTTTCACAGGACGGGGCCTTTGTTCACGTCGCAACTGGCGATACCAAGGGTGGCAGCCATTACCTGAAGCTGAGAGTCTCCACATTGGATACCGGGAAATGGCAGTTGCAGTCGAGTCACCCCGGGCGCCGGCCAGCTCTCGCCGAAACGGCCGGCGAGGTTCTCGCCGTCCACGAATCGGGAGACTCGCTGAAATACACCTTCCTGGAAAGGGAACAACGGCAGTCGCACCCGTTGACGGACCTGGACAGCCGGTTCGTATGGGACACCGTACACTCGCCGCAAATGGTTGTTGACCGCTATCGCGTGCCCTGGATGTTCTTCATCGACTCGACGCGCCAGCACGTCTTTTACTCGCGCTGGCTGGGTACCAGGTGGAGTCCAATCATGAACGGTTTCTGGCTGACGCGGAACACGGCTCGATTCGAGGATAGCCACCTCTCGATCGACTGGCTGGGCCTGGAACACGGGGTCGGCGCGGACAACTCTTCGATTGCACTGGCGATCGGACACCGCAGCCCGTCTCCTGCCACCTTGTTTCACGTGCTTCAAGTCCCCTCACTCACGTCCGACCCTGGCAACAGGATTCTGTTCCTGGATTTCAAGGAAATTCAGCAGATCGATGGCATTGCACTAAAAGTCAACACGGCGCGCAAGTTCTCGGACAACCCGGTGCTCACTGCCGGACGTCCGGGGGAATTCGACTCGCAGGGTGCCTCGAAGCTCAAGGTACTCAAACAGCATGGCGTTTACCGGGCATGGTACTCCGGCATGCATCGCGAGCCTGGTTCGGAATGGCCGAAGAGCGGATCCGTCCCCACGGTTCGGATGGGTTACGCCGAAAGCAGCGACGGTCGCAGCTTTGAAAAGAAGCCGTTGGGCCTGGCCTCATTTGAAGACAACGACAACACGAACATGGTTGCCGGGCTGCCGGCAACGCCGATCTACCGCCCGCTTGTTCCATCAGGAATGTATCTCGACACACACGATCCGGACCCGACGCGTCGATACAAGTTTTTAACCTGGACCGGCACGGCGCCCTCGCCGAACCGGGCGGGGTTAACAGTCGGCCAATCGGACGATGCGCAAACCTGGACGCTCTGGACATCTCCCGACGGACTTCGCTGGCAGCAGGCGAGCCGCGGTGGCATCCGGTTTCCGGCCGGGATGCCCTCCTCGTTCTCACCCCAGACCCTGTTTCATGATCCGGACGAACGAGACCCCGCCAGGAAGTACAAGGCCTACGGATTCATGGGTCTCAATAACGACAGGCGAGGCGCGGGCTACGGCTTCAGCGCGGACGCATCCGAATGGACGGCCGATCCGAAAAACCCAATTTTCGACCCCTGGGCCAGAGCCATCCGGGTGGTGAAAAACGGCAAGGTCGAGCAGATTCACGACGTCGCCGTCTGGAAGTACCGCCAGTATTACCTGGCGCTCTACCAGTACCAGCGCAGCGGAACAAACATGACCGTCGAACTGGCCATGAGTCGCGACGGCGAGCACTTCACCTACATCCAGCCTGGCACGGAGGTGGTGCGGCAAGGTGCAGCGGGGGAATGGGACTCGGACGAGATCGCTCCTTCCACACCCCTGGTCGACGCGGAGGAGATCAAGATCTACTACTCTGGCTACCGCTTCAGCACAACCAGTCTGATTGAAGGGGAACACAGCTGTGGTCTGGCCACACTTCGGCTGGATGGCTTCACTCACCTGACACTGGAAGACGGCCAACAGCAGGGAAGCGTCACCACCATTCCTGTCGACCGAGGTGCCGCCAGGGATCTGTATGTCAACGCATCCTGCGGGAAAGGGAGTCGGCTGGAGGTTGAGTTAATCGACCCCGAGTCAGGCGAAGTCGTGCCAGGCTATTCTCGCGAGCAATGCACACCCCTGGAGACGGATTCCCTGGTTCACAGAGTCGTCTGGGGCAACCTGAGTTTCGGCGATGCCAGCCAGGCGCCAGTCCAACTCCGTTTTCATTTCACCAACGGTCGCAGCCCTGCCAACCTGTACGCCTTCGAGTTTCGCTAGATGAGTCAGTTGGATTGAGCAGGGATCACGGCCCCGGGGGACCAGATAACCGCGGAAGTGATACCCAAGGTACGTGCCGATCCTCCTGTCTGCGCTTTCCCCCACTGGGCTCCGTAGTGATAGAGAAATGACCTTCCCCCCTAAATCGAGTCCAGTCGAATCCCAATAATTGGGGATCGACCGGCGGTAAGATTTGGGAGGACGAAGGTCATCATCTTTGCAAACGCAGCCGCCCATTGGCATAACAGGAATAAATCACTGCAGCGCCTAGTCGTTCCGTTTCTGGCCTTGGATGGTTGTGCCGTTCTGATTCTTACCGGAATAGCTTTTCCCATCAGCGCTCAGCTGAACATGATCAATCCACGCGCCCCCGGGCGCTCGCGGGTCCATCCAGCGTAGCAGCAACTGGCGACCTTCCTGCTTCCAGTACGACTCCCCGGCAGTTCCCGTCATTTTTCCGCTTACCTCAAAGAAGATGTCGTAGTGATCACGGCCATTAACCAGGTGATCCCAGCGTCCGACAAGCGGGGAGAGCTGTTTCTTATTTCGCTGGCTCGCTCCTGGATCCAGCAGCGGGTCTTTCACGCGTGGCCAGCCATCGCGCGTCCAGGAGACTGGCCGGACCTGGAGGATACGCCCCTTGCGGACATTCGCAGCGTCGTAGACATGGTAGACCAGGAAATCCCCCTGCCGGGTTTGCAGGAAGCTGTTATGTCCCGGCCCTCTCCACCGAGCGTCACTGGCAAGCAACACCGTTCCTCCTCCCTCGGTCATCGCACGGCCCTGCCTGTCAACAAAAGGCCCAAGCGGGTTTGTGCTGCGACCCACCACGACCTTGTACGTGCTCTCGACTCCCGCGCAGCAGAAATCCCAGGAGACCATCAGGTAGTAAAATGAGCCATGCTTGACCAGGTATGGGGCCTCGATGTTTGGGGGATCTGGTTGTCTTGACCGCCGTGCCAGCGAGACATATTCAGGCTGGGTCGAAGCCGTTTTTCCCGTGGCCGGGTCGATTTCACATCCCTTGATCCCTGTCCAGTAGGATCCCCAGGTGAGGTATGCCTTGCCGTTCTGATCAACAAACATGGCCGGGTCGATGGCGTTGTAGTCGTTCTTGCCAGTGGACTCGATGACAATACCCTGGTCTTCCCAGCGGTAACCGGGTGCGGCGGGATTGATCGTCCTGCTGACGGCCAGGCCAATCACGGACCGCTGGCTGCCGAAAGTCGAAACGCTGTAATAAAGGTAGTACTGCCCACCGGCATACTGGATGTCCGGCGCCCAGATGCCATCGCAGCCTGGAACGGCTTCTTCTGCCCAGGCAGGGACATGCCGATCAAAGACCGTGCCGATTCGCTTCCAGGCTTTCAGGTCGGTACTGTGCCAGACGACGACGCCGTGCCCGGTGGCGAAGATGTAGTAACCGCTTCCATCGCGCGCCTCGATAACGGCCGGGTCGGGTACGCCCAGTCGAAGTGATTCCTTGGAAGTCGGATTGAACGGCTCCTGGGCAAGAACCGTGGTTACAGTAAAGAGGGAAACCAGAAAGAGCAGTGATTTTATGGATGACATACTATTCCCCGACTGAACGAGTGGCAGCTTTACAGAGAAACCTGTTATTCCCTCGCAGCTTCTTTCGGTGAGATGGATGGTTTTCGCACGTTCTCAGCGACGATGCCCTGTGGGCCATCAACCCGGGCCGCCATATCTTTTTCACTGTCAGAGAAAGCAGTATTGCCAAAAACATGAACCGGTAATGTAGATTTTTCGATGACGATTGCGGTGCCCAGGAAGCTTTTCACCGTGTTGTCGGTTGCCCAGACACGGTGAGCACCTGAAGCAAACAGGGCATGCCGCCAGTGGTCGACCTGATTGTTCCTGAACAAGACGGTAGATCCGCCATGTATCCAGGCAGCATGGTTCGGTGGACCCGGGCCACTGCGTGGACCATTCCCCTGGAACTGGTTGTTGTTGATATAAGCTGTTCCCTGGACCATAACACCGGCAACACCTCCCCCCTTGATAGTGTTGTCGTTGACAACAGCTGAGGATCCTTCACGGATAGCGATGATTGGGGGCATGCCTTCGGTGCGAACCAAGAGGTTGTGCCCTATATGAGCAATTGAACCGGTGCGGACACCGATAGCGACCAGCTTGTTTTCCAGGCACTTGTTGTTGAGAATAATCCCCTCTGCTTTTTCACGCAGTCCGATTCCAGCCTGTCCATTCTTCAGGCATTCATTGCCGTGTATGATTGCGTGGGCACCCTTTTCGGCACTGATGCCTACCAGCTTGTTCTCAAAACACTTGTTGTTATCGATAATTGGGCGGGCCCCGTCACGGGCACCGATACCGGTCATCAAATTCTTATAGCACGTGTTGCCACGGATGATCGCGGCAGCACCCTCCTCGGTGCCGATCCCAGCCATCTTGTTTTCGAAGCACTCGTTGTCCACGATCACGGGTCGAGCATTTGATTGTGCACCGATGCCAGCCATAGCATTCCTGTAGCATCGGTTGTGGCGAATGATGGGGGAGGAGTCTTCGCGGGCACCGATTCCAGCCATGTCATTTTCGTAACACTCATTGTGCTCGACGAGTGGGGATGTCTCCTCACCCGCACGAATACCGATCCCGGCTCGACGGTTCTTGTAACACTTGTTGTTGCGGACAATGGGCCTGGAATGTTCACTTATACCGATTCCGGCACGGATGTTTGAATAGCAGGTATTATTGACCACGAGTGGGCTGGCATTGTTATGCCCAATGCCGGCATAGAAGTTCTCGAAGCAGACGTTCTCCTCGATCGTTGCTGTCGATCCCTGCATGGAACCGATACCACCGCCCATATTGCGGTAGGTGATGTTTCGGGTAATGAGTGGTGATACTCGATTCTCTTTCGCACCCGTGATTGCAATACCGGTATAGCCGATGTGATGCACGATATTGTTTGTCACCGAGCAGTGATGGATCCCGTTGACGGCAATGCCGGCCGTACCTGGGGCTCCAATGTGTTCATGAACCTGCCCTTCTCCCTGCGTGGCATGGTGCTTGTTCCACTTGGCGTCGTCGTATGAGCCAATGCCTGTCACGGTAAAGCCATCAAGTACCGAGTTTTCAGCCATGGCAACTCCGGGTCCTTTGGCGCCATCTATGCTGCCATCAATAATCGTCATTTCAGCGCGGTTCAGACCTCGCATGCCCCTGGTATCATCTCCCTCGCTCCTGACAATAACTCCCTCCTTCAGCTGGATGCGTTCCCGGTAGGTTCCAGCGCTGACGAGAACAGTTTCTCCCTGGCTGGCGGCATTGATGCCTGCCTGAATCGTCTTGTAATCCTGGGGGACACGTTGTTGTTCAGCAGACAGTGAAGTGACGAGAAACAACATGGTCACGAGTGTGAGGACGACAGGTTTTTTCCCGGGACAGGTTTGTGAAGAGACCATCAATAACTCCGTTGTCGGTGTACTGGGAATAAGTGTCACGTTCTCTCTTGGAAGCAGTTCTTACAATAGCACAGGCTAACCCCAAATGGTTTCTTGTGTCTCCGCATCGCATTCTCATAGATCTCTTTCTGCTGTTCCACAATCCGTTCGTCTACCACTTGTCACCCTCCGTCTATCCTCACCAAGCTCTTGGATCCACATGGTCTGAAATCCTCGTGGCTTGATCATAGCCAGTCGCCAACTGGGCCAGCAAAATGCCTCGCTGGCATCCCCCTCCCCCGCGTGGCAGAATGAACTCGTCACGTCACCAGGATTCCAATTGCCATGCAGATCCGCTGCCCCTTAGGCCATCGCCAGATCAAGCTGTGGTATGCACAGGGAGGCGTGAAAACTCGGTTCGACCCCTGGGACGATGCGCCCGATGTTGAAACTGTCAAGGATCAACAAACGTGGGCCGGGAAAACTCGGTGCAAGACATCCAAGAATTCGTGTTGTCAACTAGAATTAGTCTGATGAAAACATCAACACAGGGAAACTCGCACCGGGCCAGGCGAGCCACGCTTTTCACCCCTCTCTCCCTGTCAGCCCTGGCTTGCACTGTTGTCGTGCTGCTCGGTCAAACGACACCTCCACTCAGGGCAGATAAAAAACCGGCCGGCCTGGAAAAGCTGCTTGCCGAGACCTGCCTCGTTTGTCACGACCGTGAAAATGCCAAAGGAGGCCTCGACCTTTCAGGCCTGGCATTTCAGCTCGACAGTCAGACTAACCGCGAGCGGTGGATACAGGTTCACGATCGAGTGGCCCGGGGAGAAATGCCGCCGGCAGACACCGTGCTGGCCGATGGAAAACGCCAGGCACTGCTTCACCTGCTCGATGACGCCATCGCCAGCGCAGATCGTGCTGAAGTCGATCTCAACGGTCGCGGCATGATGCGGCGTTTGAATCGCGAAGAATACGAACAGAATTTGAGGGACCTGCTCGAGCTACCACAGCTGGACATTCGCGACATGCTGCCGGAGGATCGCGAGGCACACGGTTTCAACAAGACTGCCTCTGTACTGGACGTCTCACGAGTGCAACTGGCCGCCTATTTTGACGCTGCCGACACCGCCCTTCGAGAGGCCATGGCCGTTGAATCGACTCCTCCTCCAGTCACAAAATACCGCGCGATCGGCAGGCAGCTGTTCTCGGAAACTGCCACGTTTGGTGGCCGTCAGGCCATGTTCTTTGCCAGGGACAACCAGGCCGTTGACAACGAGGATCTCGAAAAACTGGGCACCGATCCCGCACTCGAGGTTGCCATCTTCCGATCAGCTCACTGGCCCTACTACGGGTACCCTCGTGGATTCATCGCCTCTCTTGCCGGTCAGTACCGGGTCCGGTTCTCAGCACGCGCCGTGCTCCAAGCTGAGAGCTTCACTCTCAAGCCCGCCGTGGACCCGGTTCCAATGACATTCCGGGCTCGCAAGCCGAGTGGCGCGGATGTCTCCGGGGACGTTCGTGCGACCGGCGGATGGATGGACATCCAACCGGAAAAGAGGGTCTTTGAGACAACCGTCGAATTGCTCCCCGGCGAGACGTTTGAATTCAGCATACTCGGGCTGCCAGTCCCGCTCGCCCGGAATGTAGACGGTGGGCCCCCCACGTACCGGTATCCACCCTTTCCTGAAGGTGGCCAGCCCGGCGTCGCCATCCAGTGGCTCGAGGTGGAAGGGCCGATACCCCCGGAATCGTGGCCGCCGGCATCCCATCGAGTGCTTTTTGACGACCTCGGTCCGGAGGTCGTATCCAGCCGTCCCAACCAGGACGCGCGAAGGCTGCTCAAGCGGTTCATCCAGGCCGCGGCACGCGAGCCTGTTTCCAGGGAAACGCTCGGCCGATACGAAAAACTGGTCGAGGTCAGACTCGGCGAGGGAGCGTCCTTTCCTGAAGCGATGCTCAGCGCTTATACCGGCTTCCTAACCTCAAGCCACTTCCTCTATCTTCGCACGCCGTCTAACCACTCGACACGACAACTGCAGCACTTTGCAATTGCATCCCGACTTTCCCATTTCCTCACCAATACGCGTCCCGACAGGGCTCTCATGGAACTGGCTCGTGATAAGAAAATGCGTGACCAGGATGCCCTCGGCAGGACCACCGACCGGCTGATTGCAAGCCCTGGATTTGAGCGGTTCATCCTCAACTTCACCGATTACTGGCTCAGCCTGCGCCACATCAAGCGAAACGAACCAGACATCCGCCTCTACCCCGAATACCGGTTCGACAACTACCTGGTGGAATCCATGGGGCGGGAATCTCGCTTGTTCTTCACGGCCATGGTACGGGAAAACCTGCCGGTGTCGGTCATCGTCGATACGGACTTTGTCCTGGCGAATGATCGGCTTGCCCGGCACTATGGGCTGGCACCCCTTTCCGGATCCCAGCTACGCAGGATCACCCTGCCAGAGAACAGTCCCTACGGGGGGCTGCTGACGCAGGCCGCCGTACTCAAGATCACGGCCAACGGCACTTCTACATCGCCTGTTATCCGGGGCGCATGGATCATGGATCGACTCCTTGGCCAGCCTCCCCCGCCGCCGCCTGAAAGTGTGCCGGCCGTCGAGCCAGATGTCCGTGGAGCCCAGACCATTCGACAACTTCTGGCACTCCATGCCAATGACGAGAGATGCAAGACATGCCATGCACGTTTTGACCCTGTTGGCCTTGCACTGGAGAGTTTTGACATCCTCGGCGCCTGGCGCACAAGGTACCGGGCGATTGAGAAGGCTGATCGATCCCCACCCCCTTCGGCAGGGATCGATTCGCCGCTGCCAGCCAAACTGGTAAGTGGAATTGACCGTACCGGGCACGATTTTGTCTACAGGGTTACTCACCCGGTCGATACAAGCGGCCGCTTGCGTGATGGCGATACCTTTTCCGACATTCATGACCTGAAGCGGATTCTCCTTGCGAACCCACGTCAACTGGCTCGCAATCTCCTGCACCGGTTGATCGTCTACTCGACCGGAACACCTGTGCGATTCTCCGACCGCGAGGTTATCGAGCAGGCCCTTGATCGTTGCGAGCCGAACCAATACCGCGTCCGCGATCTGATTCACGCCCTGGTCCAGAGCAGGATTTTCCTGGGCGAGGAGATCCGACGATGACCACGCCTCACCTTCTCACACGCCGCCGATTCCTCCAGAGTGCCGGAGTGAGCCTGGCACTGCCGCTATTCGAATCGATGCACCGGGTTTTCGCCGGTCACGCCCCCCTCGTCCCTCCCCAGCGCATGCTCTTGATCTCAAACAACCTTGGCATCCTGCCAGGGCGATTTTTCCCGACCGACACGGGACCGGGATACGAGCTCTCACCTTACCTGCAGGAGCTGGCCGATTACCGTGATGACTTTACCGTGATCAGTGGCCTCTCACACCCCGACGTTGACGGCGGTCACAGCACGGAGAACTGCTTTCTGACCGCGACCCGGGGCCCAACCAAGAGTGGTTTTCGCAATTCCATTTCACTTGACCAGTTTGCCGCCGAACAACTTGGCCCGGTTACTCGATTCCCCACGCTGAACCTCGGCGTGAATATTGACAAGGCCAATCGCAGCCTGGCCTGGACTCGCGAGGGAGCACTGCTGCCTGCAGAAGACAGCGCAGAAAATCTGTTCCGAAAGATGTTCGTCCAGGAGGACCGAGCCTCCCAGGAAAAACAACTCGAACGACTACAGCGAAAGAGCAGTATCCTCGACACGCTGGGAGAAGATGCCCGGCGATTGCGTCGCAGGCTCGGGCGTAATGATCAGTCACGGCTTGACCAGTACCTCGTTTCAGTGCGAGAGGTCGAGCAGCGCCTGCAGCTGGCTCGCACATGGCATGCACGGCCGAAACCGACAACCGACCAGGTGCAGCCGACAGACATCCATGATCAAAAGCTCTTCTTCGAGAAGTTCGAGCTGATGCTGTCGATGGCTCGCCTTGCCCTGGAGTCCGATTCGACGCGGATCGTGACCTTGATGGTGGACGCCTTTGCAACACCTGTATTCCAGTTACATCCGGACCAGCAAACCAGCGAAGGCTATCACAACCTGAGCCATCACGGGCAGGCGGAAGACAAGGTTCAGCAACTTGTCGATGTCGATCATCAACAGATGGCCCTGCTTGCCAGGCTTCTCGGTCAGCTCGCCCGGATTCAGGAAGGTGACGCGAGATTACTTGATCGAACCATGCTCCTGTTCGGCAGCAACATGGGCAACGCCAATACGCACGTGAACACCAACCTGCCAATCCTGATTGCGGGCGGGGGGTTCCAGCACGGCCAGCATCGTGCCTTTCAACACGATAATAACCAGCCGCTCTGCAATCTCTTTGTCACGATGCTACAGAACATGGACATTGAAACCGATCGATTCGGTTCCAGTCGCGGCACCCTGAATGAACTTCACGGGTAAACTGAAACAGGCGTCTCACTTCCAGCTGCAGACCTCGGGGGGGGCTGTTTTTTCAGGGACCCCACCAGGCGAACCGCCGCGTTTCAGCGTGCAAGTTTTTCCGCACAAAGCCTCCTTCGGATCTGCGGTGCAGAATCCGACGCACTTGGTGCATATTTCACCATGAATGCGGTGCAGCAGGAGGCGCAGCAGCCAGCTGCACCAACTGGCACAGCGTGGCAAAAGCCTTCCACGTCCCGTGAAAAACGGCCCTTAATGCGAAAAGCTGCGACCACCGGCGTGGTGGTGCAGCTTTCCATCAGTAAAAGTACCCCCTAGGGGGGCCGAACTATCGGACGATTCCCCGAGGAATACGCCCGGTGATTCACAAGGCGGCACAGTATGCGGCACACCTGATGCACATTCTGCCCTGATCGACGCTGATTTACGGTCGATCATCCAGGCGTGGCCCGACCTGCCTGAATTGACCAAAGCTGAAATTCTGACGATGGTCAGGGATTAGGGCTCGTAGCCCAGTTCGATGGCGATGGCGCGGTCGGCGTCAGCTTTCACGTCGTTGCCCAGCTGAAGGTAAGCCACGCCCCGGCTGCTGTAGGCGAGGGCATAGTCGGGGTTTAGTCGAATCGCTTCGGTGTAATCAGCAATCGCCTTGTCGTACTGGCTTAGTCCAAAGTAAGCCGAGCCCCGGCCGGCGTAGGAATTGGCATTGTCGGGGTCTATTCGAATCACTTCGGTGAAGCAGGCAATTGCGGTTGCCCAATCCCCGCGCTTAGCAAAGTCGACACCCTTGTTGAATTCCGCTACGGCCTTGTCGGCATCGCTTGGCCCACAACACCGACCAGCAGCAGGCAGACAAGCAGTCGTTTCATGGCAGCACCGGGTGGATCCTAAGGGATTGGCGATGCCCCGATTTTAGCCGCTGAACAACAGGGGCAGCAAACTGGCGGGGGGGGTCAAAAAGTTAGCCGCCGGTCGACATGAAGAACGCCACCCCAGGTGCACACATTTTCGGGCCAAAAACCAGGGTCCGGATTGTGGTCCACTGTGACTTGGTGGCATCCCCCTGCCCCGCATGGCAGAATGGGTGCTTCACGTCTTGTGGTCCTATCTGCAAGGCAATATCCATGAACGCCAGCATGGCGTCTGGCATGTGAATGGATCGACCCTGAAGACAACGTCTTGGGAATCCCGTGTAAGCGGTTAGTTGAAGAACAAGCTGATAGATTTTGTCCGCTATATTTCGCAAAGCACGATCATGAAATGGCCCACGTTTCTCGTGGTGATGGTCATTTTCATCACTGGCTGTCGCAAGCCAGCACCTCGAGCTCCATCTCCTGTTGATCCACCCGGGGGAGTAAAGGACACAGGTCAAATCCCGCCCCCGACCACAGCATTGAAAGATAAAGATGTCCGAATAAATGAAATAATCGCTCTCGCAAAGAGCGGGGAGGCTGCCGTCGATCCCTTGATTGTGGCCTTGAAAGATAAGGCTACTGTCGTCCGATCCAAAGCAGCATACGCACTCGGGAAGATCGTTGGGCGACCCAGGACTCGGCTACTCAGGATGATCAGGACCGCTTTGACTGACGTCACTGTCCTGAGGTTGAGAAGTTCCGATGGCCATCCCGATTGTCGCCAATAAGCATGTGGCGAAGATGCCGAATCCAAACACAAAGAGAGCTGTATCAGTCATGGCGACCGCCCAGGATCAGCGTTCCAAACGAAAGTATCGACGGAACCCAGAGCCCTACATACAGGCCCTGTTTCTTGCTGCCGTTGAACCACAGATAGACTGAGAGCAGAAACGAAACTCCCGCCCCGGCGACATAGGCCGCCTTCGCAATACTTCTCTTTGTCATCAGATCACCTCGGATGCTTTGCCGCTCCGCGTTGTCGCGACCAATGCCAGACAGGCATTTCATGGCCGACGCTCTGTGTCACGCTTTCAGGCTTACACGGGATTGATAGACGTGATCAGTGCGAAACAAAGATGGATTCGAAAGGTTTCGCGACTTCGCCGAGTTTTTCGAGACTTCTCTGGAGCAACTGGCGGACTCTCTCTTTGCTGAGCCCGAGCTGTTCTCCAAGTTCGCGAAATGTCAGACTCTTGCCCGAGTCGTCGAGTCCGAACCGGCCACGGACGATAACCCGCTCACGCTCGTCGAGTGTGTCATCGAATTTCGAGATCACCGCAGCGGCTGCGATTTTGATCTCGTCTTCAATCGACTCAGACGGATCCGTTTCGATCATCGGCTCCTGAGCCATCATCGCCGTCGGACTGGCATGCTCGCGCTGGGCTCGTTTGCGGCGGCGATCGATCACGCGATAGAGGTGACGCTGCACGGCATGTGTCAGATAAGTGCTGAAGCGGTAGCCACGCGAGTAGTCAAACTTGTCAATCGCGTAGAGCAGAATCCCATTTCCCTCGGCAACGAACTCGTCGAACTCATCAGGCGAGATCGAAACCTTTCCAGCAACTGAAACAACCAGTCGCAGGTTGGCCTTCGCCAGCTCCTCACGGACTTCTTTCGCCTGGCCGAGCAGTCGGTCAACCTCTTTCAACTTTCTTGCCGATGGACGTTTCGGATGCAGTCCTGCCTGAATCGCGCTGGCACGGAAACGCAGGAAGTTCAACTGCTTGAACAGAAGTTGCTCGCCCTCGAACGTCAGCAGGCGGCTCTCCTGCAACGGGGCCAGAATCGACGCCTCGACGCGATTGGGGTCGAGTGATCCCGGCACTTGCTTTTCC
>CAUZOB010000047.1:0-27588 GCA_963581185.1 Planctomycetota bacterium
GCAAGGAGCACAAGTAGGCCAGCTGACAGGAGGGCGGTGATAGCGTACTTGGACATCGGTGCGACTCCCCGAAGATGAGCGATGGTCCCAGTATCTGGAGACTGGGACAGCGTCTCGATAGTATCACGCACGGCTGTTGAGAAAGCGAGTCGACGAGCGTCCATGAGTCTGCTGGCTGGCTGGCAGCAGCAGGGCAGGGCGTTGTCGTCCGCGGCCTAGCGTACGAGGCACTCGAATGTGACCTCGCCCCCCTCGCCCACTTCCAGCGGCTCGTTGATTTCCCAGCGCAGGATCGTCGATCCTTCCTGGCTGCTGGTGATCGCGAAGAAGTCGCTCGCCATACTGCTCTGCTGGCTCTGTTCCACATATTCCAGCCGGCTGGTGAGATGGTCGACGATCGTCACGTTGCCGACCGCCAGCGTGCCAACGTTCTTGAAGCGGATTGTGAAGGTGATTGTGTCACCCGGTTGGACAGCTCCCGTTGTGGAGGACTTGGTAATCTCCAGCAGGCTCTTGCCGTCGCGAAGCTGGTAGGTCTCAAGCGACCCCGGGCCGCGGCTGGCAGCTTTCTGAGCCGGCGTAATACGGTCCTGGGTTAGCTGCGGCTGCTGCTTGATCAGACCGGTCTGCGGCCTGTCGATGCTGGCACCGAGCCGCGGCTTTTCACTGTTGAGTGCTTCTACCCAGGCGTCGCGCCCAACGCCCTCGCTCAGCTTGGCACGCCCGCTGTCCTCCAGCGCCCCGTGCCGATTGTTCAGGCCCAGGCTCTGGGTCTGTTCGCGGAAAGTCGTCGTCGAGCGGGCCACCAGGTTGTGCTGCAGCTGCTCCTGCTGTAACAGGTCGTGCGTCCCGGTGGTCCTGTCACTCTGGATCAGCCCGGTCGGGCGGTCATAGCCAGCCAGCTTTTCTTGTGCCTTCAGCTGGATCATGCCGTCCATCCGGCGAACACTGCCAAACCGTGGCGCGTAAATGGGAATCCGGTTGGTCGGCTGGATGACCAGCTCCCCTTCCAGTGTGTGGTAATGAACCACGGCATCCTCGGAGTCGAGGTTGTCGACACTCCAGTCCCTGCCCACATTGACGTGCTGTTCCCGGTCACCACCCTGCAGCAAGTACTCGTCGGCTGGCCAACCGGAAGGCGGCCGATTCGTGGGCCAGGCGTCAGGGTAGGGGATCCTGCCGGTCTGGTGGATGGGTGGAAGTGTTGAGCTGCGGACCGCTGGAGGCTGCTGGTAGACTGCCTGCCGGACAGGGACCTGCCCCTCGGTGCGCGTCACGGTGGCCGCTTCTGGCAATGGATCGGACTGGATCGAGACAACCGCTGGCGCCCTATCCTGGTCACTGATTCGTGCCTGGACCGCAGCCTGCTGGTCTGCAGCTGGGCCGGGGATGAGCTGATGTTGCGATCGCTGGAGCGGTGTTCGGCAGGCGGAGAGCAGCAGCGATATGCCGCAAATCCAGAACAGCCGCCAGGCGTCGATACGCCAGCTGGTCGGGTTGGAAATGGTGATCGAGCGGGTCATCGGTGGTGTCTCTGCCTGGGAGGATTAGCGGAATGGCGGTCCGGCTGGCCTGGCAATGCGGATTCGCGGGATAGCTGGCTGTCGCTGGACCGCATCGGCCGGAGCCTCGTTGTTACTCGAGAGCGGTTGCCAGGGTGGCGTGGCGAACAGGAATCGGCCGCTGACTCGGTCACGACCTGGCATCCGGGATCCCAGTCGCAAGATCGCCACTGGGCGACCGAGTTGCTGGGCAAAGTCGAGCGGATCGGTGTGAGATGGAACGTCGTAAGTAAGTTGTCGTGTGGGGTGCTGGGCTGCCGGGAATGCCTTGCGGGGATCCTCCAGGTAGATCACGCGTGTGATGAAGCGTCCTGCCAACGCTTTTTCCAGCTCGGATACGCTCAGCGTGATCGGAATCGGAAAGTCGGTCGCTCGACCCGGCGGCGGATAGAGTCGATCAAGCAGTTCGACTGACGGATAGACTTCCTCGCCAATGTGATTCGGAATGCCGGTCACGCGGAAACGATACACGCTGCCGATCAACAGGCCTGCTTTGACCGGACCCGCTTGCGGTGCCAGGAACCGACCGTCCATGGCAGGGGCAATCCGAACGGAGTCAGGCAGCTGAAACTCCACTGGCTGAAAATAAGCGGGCAGGGTCGGGCTGCGCATCAACTGGCGCTGGCCGATCTCGCCGGGCGGTAGCCAGGTGTTGCCGCGCGGCGCACGACTCGGCGAGGGTAGCTGGGCTACCAGCGGAACGCTGAACGTGGCAAGCACGAGGATGGCCAGGGCCGCCGGGAAGATCGTCTGCCTGGATAATTGGGGAGGCGAATGCACCTGCTGAATGTCCTGCGAGTGGAAGGGGAGGGGGGGGGAGGAGTGCGGGCTCAGTATGTGCGGAGACCCTCCCCCGGTCGTCCGGGAGACCCTCCCCCGGTCGTCCGGGAGAGGGTTCTGCCCCCTGGGCTTGGGTCCGCAAGTGGCTCCTTAGGGCAATACCTGGCTGCGGACGTTCCGCGGTTGTGCGAAAGGATAGGAGGGTTGAATGTTCTGTTCGCGGATGAAAACGCGATTCGGTTGCTTGGGATAGCTGTAACCCGGCGTCTGACGCACGTGGACATCAATCTGCTGGGTCGGGTCAGGTATGTCCATTCGCGTGTGGTTGTGAATGGTGTAATTCCTCATGCCAGCAGGTCCACCCAAAGGAATGTGCGGTGGGCCTGGCAAGCCAATGTTGGTTGCCGAGGATGGCATTCCATAAGCCGGGGCATTCACACCGGATATGTACTGCGAAGGTACCGCTGGTCCGCCCGAGCGTTGACCGCCCCCAGGTAAACCGGGTGAAACAACGTTCTTGTTGCCCATGCGGATGATCGCCATGATCGAACCGCGTCGATCGGCCTCGACGATCGGATCCTCGCCCGGATCGAGGCGGGTGCTGACGAGCGTTTCGATCCCGGCCATCGCCAGTTCCTGGAATTCAGGATCCGGCAGGTAGATCACCTTGGTGACAAAGTTGCCGGTCACAACCTGGTCAAAGTCCTCTTCTGTGAACTGGATCGGAATTGCGTTGTGCGCCAGGTACGCTTCCGTTCTCGGCGTGGGAACGCCGATCTCAATCGTGGGATAAAGGTCCGTGGCTGGCCGGTTCGGCAGACCACTTAACTTCATCCGGTAAAGACCGCCCTGGACCAGGTCTTCGCGAGCAGGCAGGATCAACGGATTCTCGGAAAAATCACTGCCGGTTGCGTTGGGAAGGAAAACCTGGATCCCCTCGGGCCGTACGAAAATCACCTGTGTGGTCGGTGCCGCAGCCGGTGGTTGGCCCTGGAGCATCGCCATCTGGTGTGAGGTTGGCATCATCACCGCAGGACCAGGACCATCAACGCCCGGTCCAGGATGCATCATCTGGTGAGCGGGTGGAAGGTTGTGCTGCTTGTTAAAGCCGCAACCGACCGCAGTCATGATGGCTGCCATTGCCAGAAACGTGAAGAAAGGCTGTGTTTTCATTGTCATTCCCTTGGTTGGGTTTCGCCGTTGGTCGCGTTGACTCGTGGCGATCGAATTCCCGCTATCTCCAGACTTGGTTTTGCACCTGCTTGCCACGACAACGTGAAGGGCGAACAAGACTCAATTGACCTCGACCTCTTATGTTCTGGGTGCCTAAAATGCCACCCGACCATCAAAGCAGCTTTCGCGCAGCGCTATGGCTCTCTGGTGTCTTATTCTCGGCTGACCATAACCCGAATCTTTGGTAAAATCGGCATAACCGGAGCATGAAGTACAAATTGCCTATTGTGATAGTCGCCGCCGCCAGCCTGCTGGCCGTGTTTACGTCCGATCGGCTGGTACCCAGGTTGACCAGTTTCGCCAGATTGCCGGATGCAAGCGCCGAGTCGGGCTCGGCCGCAGGGCAGGGGGTTGTCAATAAAGATGCGGATGGCCAGCAGCTAGTCCAGCAGGCCACAGCGCAGCTTATAAGGGAAGAGGTGCTGCAGGCCAATATTCAGCAGCAGGTTAGCCTCTATGGCCAGCAGCTGCTGGGGACGGGCCAGTATCGGCACTTTGGAGTGGGTGCCAACAAGCGGCTGCGATTGGAATTGAAATTGCAGGCAGCAGGTGAGTTGACCAGTCTGACACAGGTCAGCGATGGACGGCACCTTTGGACACGCGAGGATTTTCCCTCCGGAACAACACTCAGCCGTATCGACCTGCGCCGGGTGCGACAGGCGACCGAGCAGCGGCAGCCCGATGCGGACGCTGCACAGTCAGGCAGCTGGATGGTGCTGGGGGGCTTGCCACGCTTGCTCGCCAGCCTCGAAGCGCAGTTCCAGTTTGTCTCCGTGAGCGAATCCAGCCTGGGCAATACTCCGGTCTGGGTGATTGTCGGCTCCTGGAAGCCGCAGCAGTTGGCAGAGCTGCAAACACGTTTCAAGCGACCCGCGGGCGTCCTGCCCGAACACTTGCCGGATGCAGTCCGACTGGTGCTGGGCCGCGATAAGGTGTTTCCGCTGTTCCCCTATGAAATCCAGTACCTCAAGCGGTCGGGCACAGATCGGAAGGGACGTGAGCTAATTCCGATGGTCACAATTCAACTCCGTAAGGTCACGCGGCGCGTCCAGATGGAAGCCTCGCAGTTCGAGTACCAGCGGGGTGACCAGGTCGTGATCGACCGCACCGACAAGTTTCTCAGCCAGGTGGGGTTGGGGCAGGACCGCTGAGAGGTTAAGGAATAGTGGTCAGTGCCTAGTGCTTAGGGGTCAGGGGCGTGTCACGGATTTATCTTGCTCTCGGTCTGTTCGCGACCTCACTGTTGGTGGCCAACGTCGTCATTGGACTGACCGGGGGCGATACAAATGCCGCTGCAGGGGAATACCGGCAGGCGATGGCAGACCTGGCAGAGGCCGAGCGCCAGCAGATTCCGGGACAACCGCCGTCCCAGCAACTGAAAACGGCCCGTCAGGGCTTTGCAGCCGAAGCGGAAAAGTACCAGCCGGTTCGCAGCCGCCAGACTCTGCACTTCCTGCTCGGCCTGTTGGCAGCACTTGTCACGCTGCTGCTCAATAGTATCTCGCTTACCTACTTCCTTGGTACCGGTCGCTGGTGTCGTGAAGTGACTGAGGCCTACGGACTGGATCCGATACTGATCGATCGCAGCAAGCAGATCAAGCGACGGAATTATCCCTGGTGGATGATGGTCAATTGTGCCCTGCTGGCGATCATCATTCTCGGCGGTGCGTCCGATCCGAGTGCCAATACGACGAACTCCGGCATCTGGGTGCTGCCACATCGACTGGTGGCGATTGCCGGCACCTGCTTGATTGCCTCGGCTTTCCTTAAACAGGTCGGCCTGGTGGGAGAACATTATCAGCTGATCGACGAGATCCTTGAGCTGGTGGAAGAAAAGACAGAGCAGGCGGGTGGTTAGGGGTTACGGGTTACGGCACAGGACGGCTGGATTCATCATGCGAGTCTGCATACAACGTGTTCGCCAGGCGTCCGTACGGGTCAACCGGGAGCTGGTCGGTGAGATCGGCAGTGGCATGCTTGTCCTGCTTGGCGTTGGCCAGCAGGACGGCGAGGAGCAGGTGACGCAGCTGGTGGACAAGCTGGTTGGCCTGCGAATCTTTGCAGACGACGACGGCAAGATGAACCGTTCCTTGCTGGAGACAGGTGGTGCAATGCTGGTCGTCAGCCAGTTCACATTGTGGGGTGACTGTCGCAAAGGGCGCCGTCCCAGTTTCACCGCCGCAGCGCCACCTGAGCTGGCCGAACAGCTCTATGAACGGTTTGTCGAGCAGGTTGCCGAGCAGGGCATTCGCGTGGCCACGGGCCAGTTTGCCGCCCAGATGGACGTCTCGCTGGTGAATGACGGCCCTGTAACCCTCGTGCTGGAAAGCTGGTAGGGCCGATCTGGAGCATAGAGTTTATGCCTGGAAAGCCGATAGACAGAGTAGATATCCTCTGATTCTCAGCGGTGGGCTGCCATGGCCGGTTACGACCTGATAATGTGCGCGATTGCCATCGTGGCGATATTGTTTGGTGCCTGGAAGGGCCTGGCCTGGCAAGTCGCCTGGATCGCCACACTCACGATCGGCAGCTTGCTGGCTGTACAATTACGTGGAGACCTTGCCGAGCAGCTAACGATGGTCGGTCCGGCTGGCAGCTACCTGGCGATGGCGATCGTGTTCGCCGTGGTCGCGACAATGATCTGGTTGATCTACCGTATTTTCATGTCCTGGATTCGTCGCCAGGGACTGGCCCGATTCGATCGGCGGGCTGGCGCGGCATGTGGCATTATCAACGGACTGTTGCTTTGTATTGTGGTCACGCTGGTCGGCCTCTCACTGTCGGGGCCATCAGGACGCAGCCGGATCACTGAGTCGCAGTCCGGACGCTGGATCACATCGCTGCTGGTGCGGTCCAATTCCTACCTGCCAGGGGATGTCCAGCAGAAGGTGCAGCGGCTGCTGCAACCGGTCGAAGAGCAGGGCGATGAAGTCAGCAGCTAACGGCTGGTCTCTCCAGCCTGGCTCAATCCTCGCTGGGAACTGAACTGCTACAATGCCCGTCAGTTTCCTGGCCGGAGTAATAGCAATGAAGATCTCTGCACTTGAGTGCCTGCATGCGGATGGCGGATTTCGCAACCTGGATTTCGTTAAGATCACCACCGACGAGGGGTTGGTGGGATGGAGTGAGTACAACGAGTCATTTGGCGGCGTCGGTGTAACGAGTGCTATAGAGAACCTGGCACCGCAGCTGCTGGGTCGAGATCCCCGTCCCTACGAGGCGCTGGTGGCCGAGATGTATGCGGTCCGGCGGCAGGCGAGTGGCGGGATGGCGCAGCAGGCGATTGGAGCGATCGAGAATGCACTGCTCGATATCAAGGCCCGGGCACTCGATATTCCCGTCTATGAGCTGCTGGGTGGTCCGCAACGCGATAAGATCCGGCTCTACTGGTCCCACTGTGGCACCTACCGACTGTCCTGGGCCGAACAAATGCAGATCCCGCCGCTCCGCACACTTGATGATGTTGTCGAGCTGGGCAAGGAAGTGGTGGCCAAGGGCTACACGGCCCTGAAGGCAAACATCTACCTGCTTGGCGACAACCCTCGATTACACGCTCCGGGATTTGTCCGCGGCGAGGGATTCCCGGAGCTGAACGCGGACCGGCATGTGCTGGATGCCATGACGGACCAGCTGGCAGCCTTCCGGGAGGGGGCGGGAGCGGAGATGGATATCCTGGTAGACCTGAATTTCAACTTCAAGACCGAGGGCTTCCTCAAGATGGCCCGGGCGATGGAGCCGTTTGACCTGTTCTGGATCGAGCTGGACACAACCAGTCCCGAGGCACTGTCTTATATCCGCCAGCAGACAACGATTCCGGTAGCCAGTTGCGAGTGCCTGTTTGGCCGTCGTGATTACAAGCCGTTCCTGGATGCCCAGTCGGTTGATGTGGCAATCATCGACACTCCCTGGAACGGCGTGGCGGAGGGAGTCAAGATTGCATCCCTGGCCGATATCTATGAGGTCAACGTGGCCCCTCACAACTTTTATGGCCACCTGGCAACGATGATGAACGCCCACTTCTCAGCGGTCGTGCCGAACCTGCGGATCATGGAGATTGACCCCGATACAGTGCCCTGGCACGACGACCTGGTCACCGTGCAACCGAGGATTGAGAATGGTTACTTGCACCTGCCGACCGGCCCGGGCTGGGGAACGGAAGTCAACGAGGAGGCCGTTCGTGCTCATCCGCCCCGTGGCCAGCAGGGGGGTGTGTCGGGGCTGTTCAATCCTCCGGACTCGGAGTGATTTCGCGGCCCAGGCCGCTGACGGTTCGTTGAGGCTGCAGAACCAGAGACTCTCAACTCTTCTTCAGCGCCCAGCGGATAGCAATCGCCGGTAGCAGGAAGAGCACGATCACCAGGATCTTCATGTTGCCCAGCCAGGCAAAGATCAAGGCGTTGTATTCCTCCCGTGGAATTTCAATCATGCTGTTGTGAATTTCATGGATCTGGTCGGTCAGCAAGAGCATGGGAATGCAGGAGATCAGCAGTACACCAAATCCGATCAACGTGGCGCGAAACAGCACGCTGGAGATTAGCATCGCCGTGGCGCGAGTCTTGTCGTCTATCGTGGTCATCAACAGGCTCCTTGGCAGGGGGGCATTGTTTTGCAGCTCTATGACAGGACATCGTCAAGCACGTTTCCGGCGACATCGGTTAATCGCATTTCCCGGCTGCGATGGTGATAGGTTAACTGCTCGTGATCCATCCCCAGCAGGTGCAGGCAGGTGGCATGCAGGTCGTGGACCGAGACAGGATTCTGTTCTGCGGCGTAGCCAAATTCATCGGTTGCGCCATAGGTCATGCCACCACGGACACCGCCTCCTGCCAGGAAGGTGGTGAAGCCACGTGGATTGTGATCCCGGCCGATCGTTCCCTGGTTGGTCGGCATGCGTCCGAATTCACCTCCCCAGACGATCAGCGTTTCATCAAGGAGTCCACGCCGTTCCAGGTCCTTGATCAGGCCGGCAACAGGCTGATCGATCTCGGGGCAGTGTTGTTCCAGGTTTGCACGCAGGTTGCTATGAGCATCCCAGCTAAGTTGTTGGTCCGCACCACCGGAGTAGATCTGGACAAACCGCACGCCCCGTTCTACCAGGCGTCTGGCGAGCAGGCACTGGCGACCAAAGTAAGAGCTGATTGGCCTGTCGAGTCCGTACAGAGTTTGTGTCTCGGCGGTTTCCTGGTCCAGGTCGACAGCCTCGGGTGCCGACATCTGCATCCTGTAGGCAAGTTCATAAGACTGGATACGAGCTGACAGGCTGGCCTCCGCGGGATTCTTTTCGAGGTGGCGGGCATTCAGCCTGGCCAGCAGCGCCAGGCGTTTCTTTTGTTGTTCGGCAGTCTGCCCCGCGGGCAGGCGGAGATCGATAATAGGCTCTCCCTGGCTGCGAAACGGTGTCCCCTGGTAGGCTGCCGGGAGGAAGCCGGATGTCCAGTTCTGGGCACCCCCGACTGGTCCGCCACGATGATCCCACATGACCACGAAGGCCGGCAGCGAGTCGCTCTGGCTGCCCAGCCCGTAAGTGACCCAGGATCCCATGCTGGGGCGTCCTGAGAGGGTGAAGCCGGTGTTCATCTGGAAAGTTGCTGGGGCATGGTTGTTTGATTCGCAGTGCATGGAGTTGATCACGCAGATTTGGTCCACGCAGGTCGAGATATGAGGCAATAACTCGGAGACAGCGATGCCCGATTCGCCATGCCGGCGAAACTTGTAGGGGCTTTTCATCGCGGTGTCTTTGGTCGTTGTGTTAAAGGCGTCTTCCTTGGCGAAGACCGGGATCGACTTGCCGTGCCATTTTTCCAGGGCTGGTTTGTAGTCCAGCATGTCGACGTGACTGGGCCCCCCGTAGGCGAAGATGAAAATCACGGATTTGGCCCGGGCGGCGAAATGAGCCGGCCTGGCTGCCAGTGGATTGCCAGCATCCGCGGCACGGAGTCTCCCTTCCTGTCCCAGCAGGTGTTGCAGGGCCAGGCCACCAAACCCGGCACCGGCTGTCTGTAACAGGCGACGGCGATTCACGAACCGGTCGTGGATCGTCGGCTGGTCGTTAATCGGGAGTGAATCGGGATCCATCGGCTGGGGTCCTGTTTTACTGCTGGAAGACAAACTCGTTGAGATTGAAGGCCACGTGGCAGAGGTCCTCCAGGGCACGGGCCTCGATCGTGCTGGCCAGCTCATCCTGGGAGAGGTTGTCGTCGGAAAGCTGCTGGCGGTGATCGTCCGCCATCATCCGCAGGAACTGCAGGCAGTCTTTCTTCTCGGCCCTGTCGGGAGGGCGGGACAGCGCTCGCCAGAAGACCAGCTCGATTTGCGCTGCGAGGGACCCGGCATGATCATGCAGGATGGTCCGGGCCATCAGGCCGGCCTGTTCGTTGACGAAATGACTGTTCATCATCTGCAGGGCCTGTGTGGGCACAGTGGTGGCCACTCGCTGGTCACAACTCTGCGTCGTGACCGGTGCATCAAGAGACTCCAGGAAAGGGAACATTACCGAACGGCGGACAAAGATGTAGACACTTCGTCGCCAGTGGATCGGTCCTTCCTGCTCCACGGTTGGCCACTTGCGGGTGGTGCTGGAGGCGACCACGCTGGGATGGATCCTCGGCATCACGCCTGGTCCTCCCATCTGCCGGTTCAGGGAACGACTGGCCCAGAGAATGCGGTCGCGGATGATTTCCGCTTCATGCCGGCGCTGGGGATAGCGGGTCAGCCAGGTGGCGTCCGGATCGGGACGTGGCCCCATCGTGTGCTTGTCCTGGATGGACGATTGTCGGTAGCTGGCTGACTGCATGATCAAGCGGTGCATCTGCTTGATGCTCCAGCCCGAGTCCATGAACTCGATGGCCAGCCAGTCGAGCAGTTCGGGGTGGCTGGGCTCGCTGCCCATCAGCCCGAAGTTACTGGGAGTTTCGACCAGGCCGCGGCCAAAATGATGTTGCCAGATGCGGTTGACCATAACCCGTGCCGTCAGCGGGTTACTTTTCGCGGTGATCCAGTTGGCCAGCAGTAGGCGGCGCCCCGTCGTGGTAGCACCCTCGACAGATGGTGGAAAAGCAACCGCTTGCGGGGTAAGGGCAGGGGGGACGCCTGGCTCCACGACGTCGCCGGTCGTTCGATAATCACCGCGCAGCTGGATTCGTGTTTCGCGTGCCTGGGGGCTGTCGTCAGTGATGGACATCGCGATTGGCAGGCGGGCGATTTGTGCTTCCAGACCAGCAATCTCTGCATTCAGCGAATCACGGGTGAAGTCGACCGTGCTGGCGGCGGCGAGAAGGGATTGGTTGATTGGCAGGAAACCCTCCTGCAGCACGGCGCCAGCTGGAGTGGTAATGCGGAGATTTCGCCATCTTGTCTGGCAGAGCCAGTTGACCAGGTTGATCTGCCCGCCGGCAAGGTTGCCATTGTCGACAGAGAACAAGTGCTGGTCGTCGAGCCAGGCCTGCAGGGACGTCCCCTTCACACGGACCTGCAGCCGGTACCAGCGTCCCTCCTGGATCGCTCCGGCGATTCGCGGGGCGAGCAGGGCGGGGCTGTTATTAACCTCACGCTGGATCGCATGCTCTCGATTGTCAGAGGCGCCCAGGTGCAGGGCCAGGCCATTCTTGAATTCACTGGCCCTCAGGACGAGATAGATTCCAGCCTCAAAATTGAACGGCTGGCGGGTGCCCGACGTCTTCATGAATTCCAGCTTGACCGTGTAGTCTGTCCAGTCGGGGTTGCCAAAACCAAGACGCACATTGGGAGCCATTGCCCGCTGCTGCAGTTCGCCATCATGCAGTTGCCAATCGCCACGGGCCGGGGTGCGAGAGAGCTGTTTCATTTTCTTCCGCAGTTCCCGGATACGTGCCTCCCAGTTGCTGTTGTTTCTGCGATCCTCGGCAGTTCCGAGCAGCTGGGATCGCTTGCCCGTGGTATGAAATATCGCCAGTAGCGAGTAATAATCTGCCTGGGAAATCGGGTCAAACTTGTGGTCATGACAACGGGCACATCCAATTGTCAGGCCAAGAAAAACCTCGGAAGTTACCGAGATCACATCGTGCAGTTCCTCGTAACGGTTTTTCTCGAGCGTCTGGTTGCCAACGGTGGGGCCATTGCGACAAAAGCCCGTCGCCACCCAGCTGAAGAAGTCATCGCGGTTGATTTCGTCTCCTGCCAGCTGCTCGCGGACGAAAGTGTCATAGGGCTTGTCCTGGTTGAAACTGGCAATCACGTAGTCCCGGTAGTGCCAGGCATGAGGCCGTACGAAATCAAATTCAAATCCGTTGGAATCGGCGTAGCGGGCCAGGTCCAGCCAGTGTCGGCCCCAGCGTTCTCCATACTGAGGTGAGGCCAGCAAAAGCTCGATCGCCCGGTTCCAGGCCCCCGGCTGGTTATCGTTTTGAAACGATTCGACCTGCTGGCGTGTTGGCGGCAAGCCGGTCAGATCCATCGAGGCGCGACGGATCAGGACATCTCGTGGTGCCTGCAGCGAGGGCTGGAGCCCTCGCTGCTGCTGCCTCTGCAGAACAAAATAATCAACCGGCGTACGGCACCAGAGGGCGTTTTCGATGAGCGGTAAGGAGGGCCTCTGTGGCGGGATAAGCGACCAGTGACTCTGCTCCGCAGTGACGGTTGTCAGCGGGAGTGCCAGCAGGACGAAAAGCAGCGTCTTCCAGGGAAAAAACGTCATGGGTGTTTTATAGCATCTTGTGGTTTCTGCTGCTGTCCAGTGGGCAGACTGACAGGGGCAGACTGGTAGGGGCCGTCTGGTAGGGGGGAGTGATTCTGTTCGGGGAGCAGTGCTGAGTTCGCGTGCGAGAGTCGTCCCTGGCAGTGAAAGCGGGAATATCAACTGTCTGGACAGATAGAGCGGGAACCGAACATAAGAAACATTATCGGACGTTGGGCAGCGGTCGCTTTTGGGCTGATATAGTAGGATTCTGCGCCGTTAGCACCACTTTCCTGCCCTAGTGCGTCTGCCAGGCCCGGATCGTCGCGAGCATGTGGACTGCAAAGCGATCTGAGCCTAGCTGGCCCCAGTGGCCGTCATGTGGCAACCAACAGTCACGAATTTCCGCTGCATCCAGTCCGTTGAAAGCTGCCGAGCCGTCAACAACCGCCGCACCGATACGATCAGCAAAATAGAGTGTCTGTTGAGGGATATCCGGCGTATCGAGTTTCCCTACCCGGGCCAGCAGTTCGTGACGCAGTGGCACCTGCACAACCAGGCATGGCAATCGCCGCCGCTGCAGGTACAGGGCAATCTCATCCATAGATGGCAGGCAGCTGGGATCGATGGCCGGAAACTTGGGAATCGGGTTCAAATCCCCCCCCCCAGTTGAGCCAGTCCCGCGACGCATCGTGAAGTCAGGTAAAGTTTGAATTCACGGTCGATGGCCAGCCGAGTTTCGCCAGCGAGCAGGCGGTCAAACTCATTGCTACTGAGCAACCGCCAGTTGATGGGTGAAATGAAAAGGGATGCCTGGGCAAGATTCGCTGGCCTGTCCAGCTTGTCTCGCGACGGGATACGACCATAACTGGCGAACTTCCTCCCCTGCGAGTCGATTTGTACCTGGCTGTCGTCCCAGAATGTGAATGCGCGGTGAAGGTCGTCACAACAGACAGCAAAAATGACTCCGTCCAGCTCGTACTCTTCGGCATCCAGGTGATCCACAATGACACTCTTCCAGTTGTCCAGCCCGCCGCCGAAGATGGAAAAGTTATACAGTTCCAGCGGTTGCTGGCTGTCGCCAGCCATGTCCTCGGTCGTGTCTGGCCAGTTACGAGCGAGGAACTGGGCCGCCGTCATGGAATCCCCAAAGACGGCATAGCGGCGAGAGGCCCCTGCTCCCCGCTTGACCTGGAAATCATCCCGATCGGGAAATCCCTGGTTGTTGCCGCGTACGATACCGACTGTTTCGATCCTGCCATTTGATGCGACAATAGCCGTGCGAGCAGGATGGGGCGTCAGGTAGCAGCCGCGGATCGGATCAAAACGGGTGCTTCCATATTGGCTGGCTTCTTCCAGCACGACCGTCGACTTGAGGGCTGGTGAGAGGATTCCCTGCATGTAGAGGATGGTCATCACCAACTCAGCGGTCGCATAGCAGGCGAACAGGACCAGGCTGGCGAACAGCAGTTTCTTTCGTTTCGAAAGTGAAAGAACCGGACGCCTCGGCGGTTCGCTGCTTGTTTCGGTATGTTCAGATTCCATCAATCACTCTGACAGATTCCCTAAATATCCAGCGGCCGATGCGGGCTCAGTCGTCTGACGATTCATCTGCCGGCCCGTCGAGGAAAACCCCCATGCAGCGAAACTTCTCGTAGCGATTCTCCAACAACTCCGCCTGTGGCACATTGACCAGTGAGCGGAGTGACTGGATCAGGAACTGCTTGACCCGAATCGCCATTTGCTGATGATCGCGATGGGCCCCTCCGAGTGGCTCGGGGATGATCTCATCGATCACGCCGAGTTCCTGCAGATGCGCCGAAGTGAAGCGCAGCGAGTTGGCTGCCTGTTCGGCAAACTCACCACTCTTCCAGAGAATCCCAGCGCAGCCCTCCGGGCTGATAACCGAATAGTAGGCATGCTGGAGAATGCCAATCCGATCTCCGACTCCGATGCCCAGTGCCCCGCCACTACCCCCCTCGCCCACCACCAGGCAGACGATGGGCGTTTCCAGTCGGGACATTTCGTACATGTTCTCGGCGATCACCCAGGCCTGACCACGTTCCTCGGCTCCCACGCCGGGATACGCTCCGGGCGTATCGATGAAGGTGATCACCGGCAGCTTGTACTTGGCTGCCAGCCGCATTTTGGCAAGAGCCTTGCGATAGCCTTCCGGATGCGCACATCCAAAGGAACACTCGGTTCGCTGCTTGTAGGTACGCCCCTTTTGATGGCCAATCACCATCACCTTGTATTGATCGAGCTTGGCAAAACCTGACAGCAGGGCCCTGTCGTCACCAAAGTTCCGGTCACCGTGAAGTTCAACGAACTCATCGAAGACCATCGAGAGGTAATCAAGCGTGTGGGGACGATCCTTGTGCCGCGCCACCTGGACCGTCTGCCAGGGCGACAGCTTACTGTAGACCTCCCGGGTTGTATCGGCGAGCTGCTTCTTGAGCTCACGAATCTGCTGCTTGTGGTCATCGCCCCGCCCTGTGCTGGCGCGCAGCTTGGCGAGTTGTTGCTCAAGTTCGAAAATTGGTTGCTCGAAAGCCAGGCCTGGAGCCAGGTTGTCCATGGTCTCTACTCGATTTCGTCAGTCGTGTTCGCCGCATCCTTGCCTGCCGGTGGCTTGGGGAACACGTTATAAACGCGCACGCGTTTCATGCGTTCCACCACGCTCTCCATCGTACCCGGTCGGTCGGCAGGTTTCTTGGCCATCAGCTGCCGTAACAGATCGCCAAAGTCCCCTGTTACATTTTTGTTGGACGCCTCGACGTGGGGAACCTGTGCCTTGATGTGCTTGTTCAACAATTCTTCAGGCGTGGCACCGGTGAACGGTGGTTTACCGGTCAGCATTTCATAGATCGAGCAGCCCAGACCGTAGATATCGGTCCTGCCGTCGAGCGCCTTGCCACGAATCTGCTCGGGTGCCATGTAGCTGAGAGTTCCCTGTACGTTCTTGCCGATACTACCGACCAGTCGACCCAGGCCAGTGCGGATCTTGCGGGCGATGGCAAAGTCAATCAGGATCACGCCCAGCTCGCTATCGATCATGTAGTTATCAGGCTTGACATCGCAGTGCACCCAGCCGGCCTTGTGGAGGTGACCGAGTGAGATTGCCATCGGTATGATCAGCTGCGGCAACTGGTAAGTAATCGTCTCAAACTCATTTCGGATCATGAGTTTGAGGTTCTTGCCGTGAACAAAGTCGAGCACGACGTACGGTATGTTGCCAGAGATGTCGACATGGTGGATGCTGACAATGTTCTCATGGTCGATGCCATGGGCGACGGTGTGCTCGTGCTGCAGGTTGCGAATTTCCTGCTTGTTCCGGCGCTGCTCAGGGACCAGCGACTTGATGGCGACTTTTTCTCGAGTCGTATCGTTGACCGCTTCCCAGACCTGGGACGTCTGCCCAGCCCTGATCATGCGGATCAGGCGGTAAGAACCGAGGTAGTCACGACCGCGTCCCATGAATTCGGCGCTCAGTGTGCACTGGTGGCCAATAAAGGCGGTAGTTTAATCGAAGTGGCAACCTGGCAAAAGGCCGTTAACCCAGCAGATCCTCGTAGAGGGCGCGAATTCGCCGGGTCATCTGCTGGTGCCCGAAGGGCACGCTGAACCGCCGCTGGCCCTCTTTTCCGAGACGTTCTCGAAGTGCTCGATCGGCCGCCAGCCTGCAAACTGCCTCGGCCAGTGGCTCAATCGCACGAGCGGGCAGCAGGATACCGGTCTGGTCCGGAATCACTACTTCGCGGGCACCATCCACGTCGTAACTGATGACCGGCTTGCCTGCCAGCAAAGCCTGGGGCAAGGCCCGCGCGAGTCCCTCGCGAAGGCTGGTATGCACCAGCAGATCCATCGCTCCGATCAGGCCGGGAATCTGGTCGGGTGGGACGAGGCCGGTGAAGTGGAAATGGTCAGCCAGGCCGGCAGCCTCGATCTGTTGCTCGAGCGTGGCCCGCAAGATTCCGTCACCGACAAGCAGAAAATGGACCTCGGGATGATACTCCACGATCTCAGCGGCGGCTTCCACCAGGTAACAGTGTCCCTTGAGTGGGAACAGGCGAGCGATCTTGCCAACGACGACCTGGTCATCTTCAAAGCCAAGTTCCTGCCGACGCTGGGACCGCAGCTGATTGGCTGCGGTAAAGCTCGCCACGTCCATGCCGCTCTGAATGGTGATGAACTTGTCCCGGTCTGCGACCCCTGCCTCGACCAGCTGGTCGGTCATGGCATCGGCCACGCTGATCAGCCGGTGGCAGCGGCGGGCGGCAAACTTCTCGCATCGCCGGAACAGCCGGCGGGCCAGCGCCGACTGGTAGGGATGAAAGGGAGCTCCATGGACGGTGTGAACCACCACTGGCAGCTTGAGGGACCAGGCGGCCAGTCGGCCCAGCATGCCAGCCTTGGCACTGTGCGTGTGCACGACGTCCGGCTGCAACCGTTTGAGCTGCTTCTTGATCTGTCGGTAGGCTCGCCAGTCGTGCCAGGGATGGATCGCTCGCCGTAATGAGGGGATGGTGATCATCTGAGTCCCCCCGGGCTGGACCTGCTGTAGCAACTCCCCTTCCGGACCTGGCGACGGGCCGGTCAGCAGGAACACCTCGTCGCCATGATCTCGCACCAGGTCCTGGCAATTGAAGAGCGTGTTCTCCTGCGCGCCGCCAACAATCATGCGGGTAATAATGTGCGCCACACGCATGCTAACGATCTCCCCCCGCCGAACGTGTGTCGGGCGGCTGCAGGAGGATTGTGTCGGGGTAGCTGACCGAGGTCATAGTGAGTCCCTGGGCTGGAGCTGTTGGGCCGGCCTGGCTGCGGTCGCGACTGTCAAGCAACTGCTTGAGCCATTCAATCGCCTCGGATTGACGGCCGATGTCGACCAGTGAACCGACAATGTTGCGGACCATGTTATACAGAAAGCCGTTGGCAGACACCTCCAGCAGGATACTGCGAATACCATCCTGCTCGTCCAACGTAACCGACAACCGGTTGATAGTCCGGATCGTATCTTTGCGCGGCGATCCAGCCGCTTCAAAACAGGCGAAATCATGAGTTCCAATTAACTGGCGTGCCGCCTGCTGCATCGCTGCCACGTCGAGCCGGTATGGAATCTGCCAGCAATAGTGCCGGGCCAGCACGTCATGGCGATTGTTGTCCTGGATCAGGTAGCGGTATTGCTTGCAGATCGCATCACGGATTGGGTGAAAGTCCGCTGACACCTCGCTGCAATCCAGTACGTAAATGTCGTGCGGCGTGTTTGCCTGCAGTGCCCTGCCCAGCACGTCGTCGGCCAATTCCGTGTCGACGGAGAAGCCGGCGACCTGGCCGGCCGCGTGCACGCCGGCATCCGTGCGGCCGCTGCCCGTGACCCGTGCCTGCTGCCCGCTGACGCTGGAGATTGCTGCTTCGACAGCCGCCTGGATTGTTGGCTGGCCATCTTGCCACTGCCAGCCGCTGTAAGCGGTGCCGTCGTAAGCGAGTGTGAGCTTGAAAGTACGCATCTAACCACTCCGCCCAGCAGGCCGGTCCGGATTCAGGAGGGACCCTGGCCGGCTGCCACCAGCAACTCTGCGATCTGGATCGCGTTCGTCGCCGCCCCCTTGCGCAGGTTATCACTTACGCACCAGAAAGCCAGTCCATGGGGCGATGAGAGATCCTCGCGGATCCTGCCAATGTAGACAGCATCCTTGTCCGTACAATCCAGTGGCATCGGGTAGCCGCCGTGAGCCAGATCATCGATCACCTCAATGCCCTCGGCCTGTTGAAACAGCTGGCGAGCTTCGTCGACCGTGATCTTTCGCTCGGTCTCAACCAGCACGCTCTCGCTATGGCAGTTGCTGACCGGTACCCGTACACATGTGGGGCAGATCTGGATCGAGGGATCGGCAAAGATCTTCTGTGTTTCCCAGACCATCTTCATCTCTTCGGATGTGTATCCCTGGTCCCTGGGAGAACCGATCTGGGGGATCAGGTTGAATGCGATTGGTGAGGAGAAGGCCTCGTTCTGGTAGTCTTCGCCCGCCAGTGTGGCCCGGGTCCCCTGCTCCAGGTCGCGCTGTCCGGCCAGGCCAGCTCCGCTTGTCGCCTGGTAAGTGCTGACAATCACGCGTTGAATCCGCCCGGCATCATGCAGGGGCTTCATCGCTACCACCAGCTGGGTTGTCGAACAGTTGGGGCTGGCGATCACGCCGCTGTGTTGCAACGCGGCAGCGGGATTAACCTCTGGCACCACCAGTGGGACGTCAGGGTCCATCCGCCATTGCCCGCTCTCGTCCACCACGATGACCCCTGCGTCGCGTGCCCAGGGGACCAGATCGGCGGCTACTTTATCGGGAGTGCTGGAGATCAACAGGTCCAGGCCGGCGAGGGATTCGCGAGTCAGTTCCTCGACCTGGTATGACTCGCCACGAAATTCCAGCTGGCTTCCCACCGAGCGTGAGGAAGCCAGGAAGCGAATCGACTCGAAAGGGAAATCCCGTTCTTCGAGTAACTGGCGGACGATGGATCCCACAGCACCCGTGGCGCCGGCGATGGCAATATGATCGAAAGGCATTAGATTCTCTCGGCGGGAAATACCCCCCCTGCCCCGACAGCTGCTGGGAGGGTAAACGACTCATGTTAGCCAGCCGAGCAACTGGCAGCAATCCGGCGATGGACTGTCAGCAGAGGTGATGGAACGCAGGTCAGCTAGGGTTGGCCGGCAACCTGCCGGGCAGACTCGCTAAAGATCAGCTGATGGCTGCCACCGCCAACGAGCGTGATCGTACGACGACTGATGACAAGTCGACCGTTGCGCTGCTGTTGAACTTCGACACGGTAGTTCGGCCAGGTCTCTCCCTTGGTCAACTGCGTGGTGCGAAAGATACGTTGCTGACCGCTGGCCAGCGTCGGCTGGCCCTGGATCAAGACGCGTGCGTCGGCGGGAACTCGGAGTGTCAGCGTTGTGGCAATACCACCTGTGCTGAGAAGATCGAATTCGACCGGGGGTTGGTCGCCGTCGGTAATCCGTAGCTGACGAAGCTGCACAATGCGCTGGCCGTTACGCAGGACCGTGGCCTGCAGCGTGACCGACCGTTCGGCGGTCGGCATGGCGACAATCTGTCGCTGGCTGCCCACGCTGTCGGTCGATTTCCCGTTGACCGTCAATATAGCGTCGGCAGGTAAATGGACATTAATCGTGACCGGCTCGGAATCGTCAGGTGGTGAGAGATCCAGCTCAGCAGGATCGGCTGGCGCGTCAGGATCGGCTGGCGCGTCAGGATCGGAAGTCTTGTCAGGATCAGCTGGCGCGTCAGGATCGGAAGTCTTGTCAGGATCAGCTGGCGGTTGTCGAAGAGGCTGGTTCAGATCTTCCTGGTCCGTGGCAGGGGTCGGTTGCGGCGCCGCCAGACTTGGCGTCGGCTGTACCACTACCGGTTGGCAACAGCGATAGCTGATGAACAGACGTGGTAGCAGTGGCGGAAAACAGCAATCGATCGTCAGGCGAGGGCGCAACAGCGGTCGCCAGCAACAGTGGCGTGGTACGACGATCACTCGGTAACCCTCTTCTGCACTGACCAGATTGGCAGAATCATTCGTATCAGCTATCGATCCAGGAAGAACCAGGCAAGCCAGCAGGAAGAGCGGGACAAGGTGACGGGCCATAACTGAATCCTCGCGTAGAGACCGCAGTGACGTGAAGGGGCGCGCGGGCAACCGATTATTGCCCAACCCTCTTAGCACCCGTATCTTAACAGTCGGGTGGACGGGGAATCTAGTCAGTTTCTGGTCAAATGAACGACCACAGAGAGTAGGAGAGAAGAGTTGTGGTCGGTTCAGTTCAGCGGGGTTGCGGAACGATACGAATGTCGTCGACATGCATCGTGCCAGTGACGCCGAACAGGCCGACACGGAGGATGGCTTCCCTGGCCTCGAAGGGGACGCGGATGGTGCGGGACATTTTTCTCCAGTCGTGGTTGCCCCGGATCGGCCCGACCAATCCCATGCCCAGATCACGTCGTTCGTTGTCGTAAAAGCTGATAGCCAGCATGGCAACTTCATCGGACGACTTACCCGCTGAGACACTGATACAGCGAAACATTCCACTCAGCTCGATCCGACCAATCTGGCTTCCATCGATGCCCAGCCCCTGCAGCATGTGGGAGGCTCTGCCGGGCGTTTCATTTTCAAAGCGGGCATAGGCCTCACCCTGGGGAGCATCCGCGGCGACCATTCTTTTGACCTGTCGCTGGTAATACCAGCCAGGAAAAAAATCAGCGGACTTACCGCCGACCTCGAGGTTGCCGTTAATGGCCTGGGGTCGTGCCGGATCGGGTTTGACCAGCCGATTATCCTCAGCTCGCCCTGTCATCGGCACAAACAGCGTGGGCCGCAGCGCCTCGGAGAGCAAGACGCCATTCTTCTTGACCAGCACGTACAGCGTTTGCTGGTAGCGTTCGCCGACGGGAATCACCAGTCGACCACCTTCCTTGAGTTGATCCTGCAGCGGCAGCGGAATTTTCTCAGGTGAGCAGGTGACAATGATCTTGTCGAAGGGGGCATGTTCCGGCCAGCCCTGGAAACCATCCCCAATGCGTGTATGGACATTGTCATAGCCCAGGCGGGTCAGCGTGCGGGCTGCCTGTTTGCCGAGCGAGGGGACGATTTCGATTGTATAGACGGATTTGACCAGCGGACTCAAGACAGCTGCCTGGTATCCGCTGCCGGTGCCAATCTCCAGCACTCGGTCGCCGATTTGAGGCTGCAGCACCTCCGTCATGTAGGAGACGATAAATGGCGATGAGATGGTCTGCTTGGCTCCGATCGGCAAGGCCATATCGAAATAGGCCTGTGCACGGTACCGCTGGGCAACAAATTCATGCCGCGCAGTCTGCCGCATGGCACCCAGAACTCGCGGGTCCCTGACCCCTGCCCCCTGGATCACCTGCTTGACCATCTCGGATCGTTTGCGGGCATAGGAGTCAGCCTGAGCCGGACAGTTGACCGGCTGCATCAGTATCAGCAGCAGGCCGGCGACGACGCAGGCCAGTCTCGTGCAGATGTTGTCATTCATTGTTGCTCATGGCTCCTCAAACCCGTCCTGGAGTGATCACCTGGGTGGCTTACGTGTCTTGCTCTGCAACTGGCTTCCATCAATACATATCAGCCGGCTGTGCGTCTTGAAGAATATCGAATCGCCGCTGATGGCGGGCGTAGCCGCACAAGCATCCCCCAGCTGGTTTCTGGCCAGTATTGTGAACGTGCTGGCGCTGGCGTCGACAACTGTTACCAGGCCGTCCCGGTCAACTCCATACAGCAGGCCACTGGCACAGACTGGCGAGCTATAAAAAGTACCGCCTACCCGCCCCTGCCACTGGACCTTGCCATTGGCCACATTGAAGCAGCCGACGATACCGGTGTCTGTCCAGAGAAACATTTTCTCTCCGTAGACAAGTGGAGTTGGCACATGTGGCACGGTCTTGGATACGCGGTAGACCTCCTGCACGCTGAATTGTTCTTCTTCCAGCGTGGGCTGAACAGCCACCACGTGCTTGATGCCGCTGGTGAAACCGCTGCTGCCGATGATCAACGATCCGGCGACCACTGGTGATCCGATGGCCCGCTGGTTGTGTGTACCGAAGACATCGACTGCCCAGAGTTGTTTACCGTTGGCGGGGTCGACGCCAGTGATGCCGCGATAGGAATGGGTGAAAATCAGGTGTGGATCGTGGCCAGCCGGCTGGTAGATACAGGGGGTGGAATAGCAGGCGCGATCGCCAATCCTATCGATCCGCCAGCGCGGCTTGCCAGTGCTGGAATCCAGTGCCAGCAGGTAACTCTCACCGACTTTCCCCATCTCATTACAGACGATCACCAAGTCCTTGTAGACGATCGGCGATGTGCCGGGACCGTGACCGCCATGATAGCTGGTCAGGTCGACCTGCCAGACTTCGTTTCCAGCATGGTCCAGAGCACGCAGCAGAGAACCGGTGTTGGTTTGCCAGAGTGTATAGATTCGCTCGGCATCGACTGCTGGTGTATGCGTGGCGGAGCTGTTCTGCTTGTTGTGTTTGAACGGATCGAAGGCGTAGTTTTTCTGCCAGACGACCTTGCCACTCTTGATATCCACGCACAGCAGCTGTCGCTGGCCCGCTTCACGGTCAGCAACGGTTGTGAACAGTCGTTGATTCCAGATCACTGGCGAGGAGTGACCCACGCCTGGCAGCTTGATTGACCACTTGTAGTCCTGCGGGGACCAAGTCGCTGGCAGCTTGGCTGAGTTACTTACACCGGACCCATTGGGCCCGCGAAAACGATCCCATTGCTTCTCGGCAAAGGCGGTCTGGCAGGTCAGCAGAATGAGAAGCAGAGATGGCAGCCGTGGCATAGTGGCAGATTCCGGTAAAGAAAAGCAGGGACAGTAAACTCAGTTGTGATTTTACTCAGAAAGATGTCCGCAGGCCAAACCCAGCTGGAATCATGCTCTGTCAGGCCGCAGCTGGCTGTGGCGGACAGGATTTGCGGCTTGAAGTTTCTCGCCCCCTCTTGAGATCGTGAACTGCTTCTGAAAAACTACCTGCTGTTAGCGGCGATTGACCCCTCCACCCTGCCCCGAGGTTTCTGGCAATGAGAACGAACCCTGTCAAACAAAAGCTCCAGCGCGGTGAACCCAGTTTCGGTACCTGGCTGTCGCTCGGTGACCTCTACGCAACACGCGTGATGGCGCGACTTGGTTTTGACTGGCTCACGCTCGACATCGAACACTCGGCGATCGACTGGTCCCAGGCGGCGCGGATATTTGCAGCCGTCGCCGATGCCGGCTGTGTTCCCTTGGCGAGAGTTCCTGAGGGAACGCACCATTACATCAAGCGTGTACTGGATGCAGGTGCCTGGGGAATTGTCGTACCGATGGTCGATACAGTTGAGCAGGGTCGAGAGGCGATCGCGGCAGCCAAGTACCCACCGGTCGGCAACCGCAGTGCCGGTGGCGGTATGCACTCGATGAACTTTGACGCCACCGCTGGTGAGTACTATGCCCAGGCCAACGACGAGATCCTGGTGGTGCTTCAGACCGAGAGTCCTGAGGGCGTTGCCAATGCCGAGGAGATCTACAGTCTACCGGGCTGTGATGCGATATTCATTGGACCGAACGATCTGCGATTCCAGATGCGCAGCCCGGATGGTGTTGATCCGACGGCCGAGGAGCATGAAGCGGCCGTGCAGCGAGTGATCGAGGTTGGCAAACAGGTCGGTACGCCAACCGGCATTCACGTGATGGATGTCGAGACAGCCCATCAACGAGCAGCCGAGGGGATGCAGTTCCTGGCGGTGGGAAGTGAGCTGCGGATGATGACGCAGCAGGCCCAGGAAGTGGTAGAGAATCTGATACCCGAAGCTGTTGCCTCAGATGTGGCTCGCTACTAGCAGGCGAGTCAGTCAAACATGATCTCGATCCGCTTGCTTTGCTGCACGGTTTGCACCGACCAGCGGTAACTCTGCTTGCCAATCAGCTGGCGACCATCAGCAAAGTACTTTTCCACTTCCAACAGGTCGTGGGCATTCACTTCTGACCCGCTCTCTCGATCATGTGAGATTGTCAGCAGGTAGTACTCCACCCCGCTGACGAGATCGACTCGAAACTGGCCGTTTTGTCCCGTGCGGACGTAATCGCCACCGAGCCGCCGAATTTCCTGGATGACAGGGTCGTCGTCGCCAGGTGCAGCTGTGCCCGGCGCCAGAGACTGAATCGGAAACTGTTCGCTGGGCTGTTTTCCCCTCGGCAACAGGATCACTGCTGCTCCCGGGTCCGGCTTGCCAAAGCGTCCCTCTTGATAGAGCACCTGGCCTTCCAATTCAGCCACCGTGGCATCGCCAGAGTCTTCATTGTCTGAATCGCCTCCACCCATCGCCAGGCCGACCAGGAAAGCGAGTATGGCTACAGCGATCAGCAGAATTCCCTGGGTGTAAATAACCGAGCGGTGCAAGCTGACGCGGTGATGACGTGAGAGCCTTTCAATCCGCTCATCTTCTTCCTGGGGGGCGGTCACCTGGGCTGCACCGTTGGTCACGTCAGCAGCGACCGTTGCCGGCTTGATAATCTCAGCCGCTGGTTGTGGCCCACCGCTGTCAAGCTGTATTGCTGGTGGTGGGGTGCCGACGGGTGCCGCTGGCGTCGCCGGCTGGATGGCGGGCGGAATGGGTGCTGGGGGCACGGCCAGCAGCGGCTGGCTGCTGTCAGGTACCTCCAGGGTCTGTTTGCAACCCGGGCAACGGACACTCGTCCCGCCACGACGCTCGGGAACCTTGAGCACCATTTGGCAGGACGGACAATTGAACTGGATCGACGCCATGCGCTCCTTCGCCGCTGAGATTTGGCTGGTCGGGTTACGACGAAGAACCAGCTTCGTCGTCATGTTGCAGTACAACATAAACACCGAGGGTAACAACAAGCAAGCTAAGACAGATGGCAGAAACTGTCAGGCAGCCGATCGCCACGCTCCAGAAAATGCTGGCTGCTATGGTATCGCCGTTGCCGGCGGCGACCAGGTGTCCTGAGAGTGTTACCAGCAGTGAAATCACGGCTACACACAACACGGCTAGAATTCCAAGCAGAAGTCGTCGCATGGCCGTTAGATTCCTTAGATTGCCCAGTTACTCCAATTTTGCAAAGAGCGAACGAGGGTGTCAACGTGACCCCGGGTTGAACAAACGGGACTGGAAAAAAATCAGCATCTGCAGACGAGACGGTCGATAGTGGATCGAGAGACTGTCAAGATTGACCCGGACTGCAGGATTGCGACAATGGAAGCGGCAGCAGACCGCGGTCAGTCGACTTTATTGAGTGCTCGAGCGTGCCTAAAAAGCCGGGGCAGATACGGATGAAACAACAGCGCCAGAACGTTCAGGTCCCTGTAACACTCGTGCTTCGCGTGCTGCTGCTGGTCGCTGTGGCGGTGATCGGCAATTCTGCGCTGGCTGCGATCTATACCCTCAAGAACAACGTCCAGGTCGAAGGGGCTCCCGGTAAAATCGCCTCGCTCGGTGAGGACCCGCTCAAGGCCAACAGCGGAGTCGGGGGTGCTCCCAAGCTGATCCTGTTTGCTGACGATGGAATTCGACGAACTTTCTTTTCGCAGTACCAGTTCCAGGCTGCAGTTCCCTCGCCGGAAGCTGCCATGGAGAAAATTGCCATTCGCCAGCGCGTGGCGAGCAGCGGCAAGCGATTGGGAAGTATCGGGGTCATCCTTGGCGTGACCTCTTTCGACAAGTACGGCCGCCGCGTCTACAAGCTGCAAACCGCCCGCGGGCCACTCAACATCTACCAGGGGATCACCGAAATCACTCCCACCTACACGCGTGTGGAGGGGCTTGTCAGTAAGTCACCGATCGTCTGGGAGACGAGGATTGCGACCAGCTCAATTCCCCGCACAACGCTCTCGGAGATCCTCACCAGCTATCTCGATATGGACAAGGCCAGCGATCGGCTGCGAATCGTGCGGCTCTACATCCAGTCCGAACGATACCAGGACGCGCTGTTTGAACTGGAGTCAGCGATCGAGCGATTTCCCGACCTCGCTAATTTGAAGGACCAGGTCAGCGAGTTGTATCAGCACCTGGCCAATCGGCTGATCCGCGAAATTCAAATGCGCCAGACCGCCGGACAACACCGCCAGGCATTCAACTGGCTGACAACCTTCCCTGAAAAAGGTGTGGCGATCGAGACGCTGCTCCAGGTTCGAGATCTGATCAAAGAATACGAGGACCAGTTTCAGCAACGAGAGAAGGTCTTTGCACTGTTCGATCAACACCTGGAACAACTTGAAGATGCGAACCTCAAGGCTCAGCTGGTCGGTGTGCGCGAGGAAATCGAGCAACAGTTGAACGTCAACACGCTGAGCAGGATGGCGGCCTACTTGCGGTTGGCGAGCGATGATGACCTGAGCGTGGAGTCGAAGCTGGCGCTGGCGGTAAGTGGATGGTTGATGGGTGAAGAAGGATCGACTGAGAACCTGGCTGTTGCCGCGTCACTCTTCGAAGTTCGAAACGAAGTGCAAAAGTTTCTCGCCAGCGATGACCTGGTTGAACGACAGCAGGTGCTGATTCAACTCAAGTCGCTGGAAGGAAGTTCCGTCGAGAATATCACCCTGCTGCTGGCAGCCATGAAACCGGTCCGGGCACCACCAGAACCCGACGAGAAGCTGGCAGGATTCTTCCGTGTCGCGACACCAGGGCTGCAAGGACGTGAGGATATTGAATACCTGGTCCAGCTGCCGCCTGATTATGATCCCTACCGCCGCTACCCGACTGTGATTACCTTGCACGGAGCTGGTTCATCTCCGCAGCAGCAAATCGACTGGTGGACAGGCAACGTCCAGGAATCGACCGGTTTGCGAATCGGCCAGGCATCACGGCATGGTTACATCGTGATAGCACCTGCCTGGCATACATCGGCCTCGACGAGCTACGGGTATTCAGCCGAGGAACATGCTGCCGTGCTGTTCTCATTACGGCATGCCTGTAAGCACTTTGCCGTTGATACAGATCGGGTCTTTCTCTCCGGCCACTCCATCGGTGGTGATGCAGCCTGGGATATCGGCCTGGCGCATCCTGACCTCTGGGCTGGGGTGATTCCGATTGCCGCCAGTTCCGACAAGTATGTCTCGCTGTACTGGGAGAATGGTCGCAATGTCGCCTTCTATTTTGTCAGTGGGGAAATGGACGGTAAACGTGTGGCCCAGAACGCCCGCGACTTCAATCGTTACCTGACGCGACCTGGCTTCGACACCATGATCGTGGAATACCGGGGACGCGGTCATGAACACTTCCACGAGGAAATCCTGCGGCTGTTTGACTGGATGAATCTGCACCAGCGACAGTTCGCCAGGGATCAATTCAAATGCTCCACGCTGAGACCCTGGGATAACTTCTTCTGGTGCGTCGAGTTAAGCGAGCTGCCGGAACGGTCCATTGTTGTGCCGCTGGCCTGGCCGCAAGCGCGTGCCCGGGTCGCTGATACAGAAGTGACAATTGGAGCTAACAACCGAGTACGGGTGAAAACCGCCGCAGGTCGAACGATCGTCTGGCTCTCTCCAGAAATGGTTGACTTTACGGAGAGAATTGAAGTCTCGGTGAATAGCCGCGTGTCAACGAAAGAAATCGAGCCGAGTATCGACGTACTGCTCGAAGATGTTCGGACCCGAGGTGATCGCTTCCACCCGTTCTGGGCGCGAGTCGACTAAAAGCCAGCGTTGCTACTGGGCTGCAGGCTTCTCTTCCGCAGGCTTCTCTTCCGCAGGCTTCTCTTCCGCAGGCTTCTCTTCCGCAGGCTTCTCTTCCGCAGGCTTCTCTTCCGCAGGCTTCTCTTCCGCAGGCTTC
>CAUZOB010000048.1:0-27215 GCA_963581185.1 Planctomycetota bacterium
GAGGTGTTGATCTTGAAGACGCCGCTGCCGGCCACCAGCAGCACGATCGCGCTCAGCGCCAGCACCGTACGCCAGCGTTTGATCACGCCGTCGCCAATCCAGAGCCAGAAGCGAGTCAACGGTTCGATCCGTGAATCTCCCTTGAGTGGCAGATCGGATGCTGATTGCTGACCCTTCTTTTTCTGCTTCTTCTTGTCCTTGAACTTGGGTGGCCAGAGCGTGAGGGCAGATGGCAGATAGCTGAACAGCAGGAAGACGGTCGCCATCACGCCGATGGCAGAATACAGGCCAAATTTCTTGATCGGCAAGAGGCCGCTGTTGTAGAGCGACATCAGGCCCAGCGAGGTTGTGAAAGCGGCCAGCGTGCAGGGCCACCAGCCATGGGAGAGTGCCCGCTCGGGTGCTCCCTCAACTCCAACCTCGTCGACAGCGTCACGATAGTAATTGACGATGTGCACGGCCCCGGAGAGACCCAGCACGTAGACCAGCGAGGGCATCGAGAGCAGAATCGAATCCGCTGTCTGGCCGGAATACCAGACCAATGCCAGACTGACCAGGGCACTGGTACCACCCACAAAAAAGACCATGAAGGTGATCTTGACGCTGCGGAAAGCAAGGAACGAGAGTGTGATTCCCAGTACAAGTGACAGTCCCAGCAGGCGGAACAGGGTGATCTGACCTTCCTCGTCGATAGCACCATTGTCGACCGGTGGGCCAGCCAGTCGTAATTCCCGTCCGTCCGGCGGTGGGGATTTCGACCAGGGAGTCAGGCCCGGCATGACCGGGGGAGCAAGTGCACACTCGGTGGCAATCTCAATCAGTCGCCCTGCTGGATTGTCCAGCAAGCCACGACCCACCAGACGCTGCAGGTCCTTCTTGGCAGTGTCGCTCAGGGTTGCCACGATGCATGTCTGTCGGGGCGGTGGCTGAATATCGATCTGCTTGCAGAATGCCTCCCAGTGTCGGGCGCGAGGGATCGATGTCGCAGCCAGCAACAACTCACGCTGGCCCTCGTACTGCTCCTCGATCAGCTGATCCACAAACAGCTGCAGCTGCTGTTGCCAGTCCGCCGGTAACTGCTGCTGCCTCGACTCGTCAAACCGTCCCTTGACCTCGTCGGCGGTCCAGCCAAATTCACGGGGCAAGGCGGGTGCGAACATCGTGCCAGTCAATCGATCCAGCCCGTCGCGGCGGGCCTGGGCAATTCGCTGTTCCAGTGACTGGTTGACGTTGCCGCGAGGGCGCAAGGGGCCACCCTCGCCAGATAACTCTTCCAGTACGTCGGGACCTGTTCTGATCGAGGTGAAGAAGCGTGCACAGAGCAACTGCGGGTTGTCATGAAACTCGTTGTAATCAAACTCGGGGTCCGGCAGACTGCCGAATTGAGCCAGCCGGGTGCCACTGAGTTGATAGTTGCCAAACAGGTCATGCTGGAACCAGCGCAGCAGGCCATTCACGATGTTCTCGCGACCGGACCAGCGGTAAAGCGTGCCGTCGGGCAGCACATAGTACCAGCTGCCATCCAGGTCCTTGAGCCACTTCTCGTTCAGCCCGGCCCAGTTGTCGAGTTCACGGAACCGTTCGGCGGTATAAAGCTCGAGCTCATCTCCCAGCTGACGTGCCGCCTCCAGCTCCTCCTCCTGTTGTCGCCGCCGCAGAAACAGCTCGCGCTCGGCCAGTCCCTCGGGCAGCGAGGCCGGCGTGAGTGGCTCGTCCAGCTGAGAGCCCGCGCGGGGCAGTACTTCTCGCTGTAACTTCTCCACGAACAGCTGAAAACTCTCATCCTCCTCGGTACACCCTTCCCAGGTGATGACGATGAACTGTTCACCAAGGAAGTGCTCTCCAAACCACTCCAGCTGCTCCGTTTCCTCGAATTCCGAAGGGAGCCAGTCCTTGATGTCATTTTCCAGCTGCTGGGTGACCATCTTGGAGCCGCGGAGGGCAAATGGCACGATGAAACAGACGATCATCAAGATCAGCAGGCCGTTGGAAATGCCCGGAATACGGGACCGGCGGGCGAAGAAAGGGGTCTTCATTGATTGCGGCCGGGGAGGGCATGTGAGGGCAAGGAGAAGCAGCTGACGGGTTAAGCGTAGCGTGGTTAAAGAGTGAGGTCCATGCCAGTCGGGGCGTCACAGTCGTGCTGACCGGACAAGTTTGACAGGCCGATGGCAGGTCGTACCATTGGGGTAAAGTTAGCCGCTCGTATTCCTTGACCCTCACCACCTGAGGGTGCTATAAGCAGAAGAATGAAGAGGGCGGCAGGAGCTGCCTTTCATCCCATCTCTCGTCTCTTGAGTTGCAACGCTGATGAGCGATCTTACTTTGCGCGTGATCGACGGCTGTGACCGGGGACTCTCTTTTGACGAGCTCCAGACACCGATCACTATTGGTCGCGAGGATGGCAATACTGTCCAGCTGAATGATGATCGGGTAAGCCGGTTTCACGTCAAGATCCAGCACGACAGCGACAAGGTGGTGTTGACCGACCTGGACAGCACCAATGGCAGCAAGGTCAATGGCCAGGAGATCCAGCTGCGTATCCTGCGGCACGGCGACATTATCACGGTCGGCCGCTCGGTACTGCTGTTTGGCAGCCGCGAGCAGATTGAGGCCCAGCTGCAACAGGAACGCACCGACAGAGTGGATGCCAGCCGGACTCACGCTCGCCGAGACGACGACCAGCATATCTCCGGTCTCATCAACCAGGAATTCGACTGGGATGATGTCTCCGCCGACGCTGCAATTCACTCCCAACCAATGCCAGACCTGCCCAGCGGACTTTCGCTAGGCCAGGCGGCAGAGCTGTCCGAAGTACTCGACTACCTGCACCTCCGCATGCGCGGACTGATCCATTCAGTCAGCAGCAACGAAAAAGCGGGTACCGTGACACTGGACCTCGACCAATGGCAACACCTGGTAGATATCCAGTCGCGATTGAGTGAGTACCTGCGGAAAGTGAGCGAACCACAGTAGGAACCCGATGATTTTCGCCTGCGGCGAAGAACCACCCGGTCCCTGACACTCATGCCGGGGTTGTGAATGGCCGCTCGCTACCATCTCAGCGACTGCTCTCGTAGAATAATCGCAACAACTCAAAGCCCCAGCGAGACGCGGCCCGGCGACGGGCACGATGGATGGAACCATGGTCGATCGGCCTTTTGTGCACTTGCACTGTCACAGCCATTACAGCTTGCTCGATGGTGCTGCCTCGATACCGCGACTGCTCGACAAGGCTGTCGAACATGGCATGGACTCACTGGCGATCACCGACCATGGCAACCTGCATGGCGCGATCCAGTTTTACCGTCAGGCGCTGGAGCGGGGTATCAAACCGATTATCGGTTACGAAGCCTACATTGCTCCCGGCAGCCGTCACGACCGCAACGCCGGCAGCATGAAAGAGGCCAGCTACCACCTGACTCTGCTGGCCCAGGATCGGCGCGGTTTCGATAACCTCATCAAACTGGCCTCGGCCGCTTACCTCGAGGGCTTCTACTTCAAGCCCCGCATCGATCGAGAACTGCTGGAACAATACCAGCAGGGGATCATCTGCCTGAGTGGCTGTGTCTCGAGTGAATTCAGTCAGGCGATTCTGCGCGGTGGCGACGGTCCGCAGAGTCTGGACAAGGCGATCGAGGTAGCCCAGTGGTTCGAACAGCTTTTCGGGGACCGCTTCTACCTTGAAATCATGAATAACGGTATCGATGTCCAGCGGCTGCAGTTGCAGGGTGCCCGCGATATCTCGGAGAAGATCGGTATCCCGCTGGTCGCCACCAGCGACTGCCATTACGTCGAACAGGAGGATGCGGAAATGCAGGACGTGATGCTCTGCATCAACACCGGCCGCTTCCGCAGCGACAGTTCGCGACTTCGTATGGAAGGAGACCAGTTTTTCCTTCGTAGCCAGCAGCAGATGTACGATGCCTTCAACGGGCTTGAGGATGCTGTCTCCCGTAGCCAGCAGATCGCCGACCGGGTTGATATTGAGCTTGAGCTGGGTCAACGACACTTCCCCAGCTTCACGCTGCCCGATAACAGGTCTCCGGAAGAGGAGTTGCGGTCACTCTGTGAATCCGGCCTGCGGGAAAGATATGCCAACCGGCCGGAGTATTACGCGGATGGCACGCTCAGCGAGGTGGTGCAAAAGCGACTCAATCGCGAACTCACTGTGATCCACAAACTCGGCTTTGATGACTATTTCCTGATCTGTTGGGATTTCGTGGCCGAGGCACGACGGCAGGATATTCCTGCCACCGCCCGTGGCAGCGGCGTGGGGGCGATTGTCTGCTTCGCGCTTTACCTCAGTCACGTCTGCCCGATCGAATATGAACTGCTGTTTGAACGGTTCCTTGATGAAAGCCGACGTGAGGCGCCTGATATTGATATCGATTTCTGCAAGGAACGACGCGGCGATATCATTCGTTACGTCAAACAGAAATATGGCGAAAACAACGTCGCCCAGATTGGTACTTTCGGAACCCTGGCGGCCCGCGCCGCGATCAAGGATGTCGGCCGGGCACTCGGTATTCCGCTGGCCCGCGTCAACCAAATCACTGGCATGGTCCCCGAGGAACTGGGGATCACGCTCGATGCTGCACTCGACAAGAGTACCGAGCTGGCCCGGGTCTACGAAACGGATGGCGAGATCCGCGAGCTACTCGACCTGGCCCGCAAGCTGGAAGGACTGGCACGTAATATCGGTACACATGCTGCCGCGGTCGTGATCGCCGATCGGCCAATTGCCGACTACGTACCACTGGCAAAGGTATCCGGTAAGGATGACGTCATTACCCAGTGGTCGATGAACGACGTGGAAGCAGCTGGTCTCCTCAAGATGGACTTCCTCGGCCTGCGAAACCTGACCATTCTCAGCAAGGCTGGCGAGATGATTGCGGCCACGCGGGACGAACAGATCCAGCTTGCCGATATTCCACTCGACGATCCGCAGACACTCAGCATTTTCGCCCGTGGCGAAACCAAGGGGGTCTTCCAGTTCGAGAGCAAGGGAATTCGCTCCCTGCTGCGGCGCATGAAGCCGGACCATTTTCACGACATTATCGCCACCAACGCCCTCTACCGGCCGGGGCCACTGGAAGGTGGCATGGTCGACGATTACGTGGCAGTCAAACACGGCATCAAGGAGGCCACCTACAAGCATGAGGTTATCAAGGAGGTGCTGGCAGAGACCCATGGCGTGATGGTTTACCAGGAACAGGTGATGTTGCTGCTGAACAGGCTGGGTGGCATTGGCTTGGCCGACGCCTATACCTGTATCAAGGCGATTAGCAAGAAGAGCCATGAGACGATTGACAAGAAACGCGAGGAATTCCTCGCCGGTTCCACCTCGGTCGGGCTGCCGGCATCGGAAGCCAACGAGTTGTGGCTGATGATCACCAAGTTCGCTGGTTACGGCTTCAACAAGAGTCACTCCACCGCCTACGCCCTGATCGCCTACCAGACTGCCTACCTCAAGGCGCACTACCCGGTCGAGTTCATGGCCGCACTGCTCTGCTGCGATATCCCAGGGCGGAATTTCAAGCGCAAGGATTCCCTCGTGGAACACCTGGAAGATTGCCAGCGGATGAAGGTCGAGGTGGTGGGGCCCTCGATTAACGAGTCCGACGTGGAATTCAGCGTGCAGGGCGACAGGATCCACTTTGGCATGTCCGCCATCAAGGGCTGCGGCAAATCAGCCACTGCTGCGATTGTCGCCGCCCGCGACAGCGAGGGTCCCTTCCAGGACCTGTTCGACTTTTGTGAACGCGTTGAAGCCTCCGCCTGCAATCGATCGGCCATCGAATCCTTGATCAAGGCCGGAACGATGGACAGCTTCGATGGTCACCGAGCACAGCTACTGGAAATCGTGGAAAGAGCGATCCAGGCAGGGCAGACTGCCCACTCCGATCGCCGCAGCGGACAGCAAAACCTGTTCGCCGAAGAGGTTGACGCCGACGACGCCAGCACAGCGGCTGACTTGCCATACGCAGCCGAGTTGCCCGAGCGGCAGAAATTGGCGCTCGAGAAGGAAGTCCTGGGGTTCTATCTCAGTAGTCATCCGCTGGCGGAATTCCAGTCGATGCTGACCGAGTTCTGCTCGCACAACAGCGACCAGGCGATGTCGGTCCACGACGGAACCGAGATGATCATGGGGGGCCTGCTTGGATCCGTGCGACAGCTGCATACACGCAAGGCACGACCCGGCTCGTCAACGCGCTATGCCGACTTCATTCTGGAAGATATACAGGGTTCAATTCGCTGTATCCTCTGGCCCGATCGATTTGAACAATTCGGTGACTTGATCGAGGACGATACGATCCTGCTACTGAGGGGCAATGCCGATCGGCGGGGTGGCGGGGAAATACCAGACCTGGTCGTCAACGATGTGATCCTGCTGGACCAGGTCGATTCGCTCTTGACCCAGGGCATCGTCATCCGGCTCGATCAACAACAGCATGATGCTGACACCCTCAAGCAACTGCATGAAATCATGCGAGGCTATCCAGGCAGTGCCTCGCTGGAGTTGATTATCGAACTTGCTGACGGCAGCAGGGTGCAGTTGAAATCCCAGTCGCATGCGGTTGATGTGACCGCCGAGTTGCGGCAGCGTATCACTGACCTGCTGGGACCCGGCAACTTTCAGCGACGCATCACCAACACGCAATCATCCCGCCCGGGTCGCTCAACTAGCCGCCAGGCCAATCAGCGCCATGCCATGTCACGATCCTGACAACCCACTGACGGCATGTCCTGCACGATGAACAAAAACAACGACTCCAGCGATCAACTCGCTCCAGCTGGTAGGGCAGTTCGCTGGCTGCTACCGCTGATTGCCGTCGCCGCAAGCCTGCTGATCGTGCTGGCCGTGCTGGCCGTGAACCTGTTCAATCCCGCTGGCAAGATCGGCAGTGAGTACCATGACCAGTACCTACCGGAGGAACTCGATCCGGATATACCCGCTTTTCTGCCTCCGATCATGCAGCCAGAGACCTTCTCAATCGAGGATGCCATCGAGGAAGCCGGTCTCAAAGATGACGATATCATGGTCGCCGTCCAGGTCGGGGATCAACACCGTGCTTACCTGCTCTCCGATTTCTTTCAAACCGGATCGCATGTCGTTAACGACTTGATCGATGGAGTGCCGGTCTCCATTACTTACTGTAACCAGACCGATTGCCTGCGAGTTTTCACAGACGCTCAGTCAGACCAGCCACTCGATTTGTTTACCGCCGCATGGATGAACGACAAGATGATGCTGGGAGTTGGGGTCAAGGAGACGATATACGAGCACGATGATCCGAAGATTCCCTATGCAGATTACAAGTCCCAGCGGATCGCCTTTGAGAAATGGTGTGAACTTCACCCCGAGGGCCGCGTCTACGTCGGTAACGTGGCTTGGGAAATGCCCGAAGACCTGGCTCCCTAGTCCCAACTCCGACAGATCGCTGCTACCGCTCGACCTTGCGGGCCACATAATCATGGTCCCGCATTCGAATCACCTCGGTCTGGATGATCTTGTCAGCCGTGATCGTCGGGTTCGGCATCTCCGGGTTGATCCGCTGCAATGTCGCCAGGATCTCAAGCCCCTTGATCACGCGGCCAAAGACCGTGTGCTTGCCATTCAGGTTGGCGGTCGGACGGAAAGTGATGAAGAACTGGGAGGAGCCGGTATTGGGGCCCTTGTTCGCCATGCTAAGTGTGCCGCGAAAGTGCTTCCTCGCCTCCGGCTTGGTGAACTCGCTGTAAATCTCGTACCCGATGTCACCGGAACCGTCGCCATTAAGTGAACCGACCTGGGCCATAAAGTTGGGCAGGACCCGGTGAAATATGTTGTCCTCGTAAAACCCGTTCTCGACCAGACTGATGAAATTTCCGACTGTGTCCGGAGCCTCGTTCTCAAACAACTCGATAATGATCTCCCCCTTGGTGGTGACCAACTTGACCTGGGGTAAATCGTCCGCCTCCTTCTCGGCTGCCCTGAGCTTCTGTTCCTCGACCCAGTAATCCTCGTAATCCTTGACCTCGCCGTAAAAGTTCGTACCCATGCCGGATAGCACCCCCATCACCTTGGCCTGGCCAAAGTGCTGGGCGGCCTTTTCAAAGTCATGCAGAGCAAAGTGAGCGATGCCGGCATAGTCATGGAGAATCCGCATGTCGGATCCATGCTCAAGCATTGTTCCCGACAGGTCAGCAACGATTTCGTACTGGTCCAGGCCGGTTGCGTCCTCAATCAGCTTCATCAACAGGCGCCCCAGCTGCCGGTCCTCGTTGGGTGCCTCAACAAAGGCATGCTTGGCCGTCTGCCGTAACTCCGGCAACAGCGTGTCTCCCAGCTTGATTGTCGTCGCCCACTTCATGCGGATGTTGGCAACCTCGTCAGGCTTGGCCTTGATGAAATCGGTCCGCAAGGCCTGCAATGTGCGCAACATGTCCTTCCACTCAGCCAGCTTGGCCTGGTAAGCCTTGGTCGCCGGTCCTGCCGCCGCAGCAGCTGCAGGGGGCTGGGCTTCGAGCGAGAGCCAGGGAGTCCCAACGGCGACCACCGAAAAGACGACAACCATGAATGCCAGACATCGCGTAACCATGAAATCCTCCTGACGCACAAAACTGCCGGCTCCGGCAGATAGTCTGTAGATCCGATCTCTCATACGATGGATTGTCGTCGCTGGTTTGCGCCGCCGTCCATTTCTTCCAATCCGAGATCCTCCACCGCTCTCCTAACATTACAACATACTGCCGCCACCTGTCACCAGCGGCTTGATCTTCCCACGCTTTCTTGCCCCCCCCTGAGGCTCCGCATGCCACGGCCCCCTGCAGACAAATCCAGCGACTCACGCCCAGCAGCACGCGCCATCCGCATCATCGGGGGACGGCTGCGTGGCAGCACGCTCCCTTACAGTGGCGAAATCGTTACCCGGCCCATGAAGGAGCGGGTGCGGGAGGCAATCTTTAACCTGGTAGGTCCCGGAGTCAAAGGAACACTGGCAATCGACCTGTTCGCCGGCACCGGCGCACTTGGAATCGAAGCAGTCAGCCGGGGTGCCGTGCAGGCGATCCTGGTCGAACGACACTTTCCAACCGCCAAGCTGATCAAGCAAGGTGCCGCCGAACTGGGAATCGACCAACTGGTCGATGTCGTCAGCTCGGACACTTTCTACTGGGTCCGCCGCCAATTCACCCCGGCCGCCGAGCACCCCTGGCTGGTGTTTTGCAGTCCACCCTATGACCTTTACCTCGAGCAGACCGACAACCTGCTGGAACTGATTAAGAAAATCGCAGAGCAGGCTCCGACTGGCAGTATTATCGTGGTCGAGTCGGACGAGCGGTTCGACCAGTCGCAGTTGCCCTGGGCCGCGGACTGGATCTGCCGTAGCTATTCCCCCGCCGAAGTTGCGATCTGGCGAAAACTTGACGACCACCAGGAATAGCCGATGGATATTCAGAATATTGAGCAGGTCGCGGCCTTCACAACCAAGGATGGCTCTGAGATTCGCGAACTGCTGGCACACCGGAATTCCGGTATTCGGAATCAAAGCCTGGCCCAAGCTCGTCTCGCTCCCGGACTGGCAACCGAGCCACATCTGCACCCGAAAACTGAGGAGATCTACTATATCCTCGACGGCTGCGGCGAGATCACGATTGAAGATCAACAACAACAAGTCGGTCCCGGAGATGCAATCGCCATCCTGCCGGGACAGCTGCATTCTATTCGAAACAGTGGTAGCCAGACGCTCGTCTTCCTCTGCTGCTGTGCTCCCGGATACGAACATGCCGATACTCTGCTGGCAGATTCCAGCCGCGGGACGCCGATGTCCTAATTCCGGCAACTGTGAGTCGATTTCACTGGCTTTTTATGCCGATTCTTACTGTTATGCGGGATTCCCCGCGCCGGCCCGCGGTTCGAACCGACCGCTTGCATCCAGACAGTAAGAACAGTGATGAAATCTACCTCGCATTGGCTTATCTTCTGCATCGCCAGCGGACTCCTGGCGATGACCACGCTGGTGCCGTTCCTCTGGAGATCGACTGACCAATTTGTGCGGCTGGTCAACAACCCGGACAGGCAACGGATGTCCGACCAGCAGCCGGTGGACAGCGTGCTGACAGACAGCCGGACGGATCCTGCCAGCCCTCATCAGCTTGGACAAATCCCCCGTCAACAGCAGCTGGTCGTGATTCCAATCAGCGCCACCCGCTCGCCGGCAGAAATCGAATCTCATTACCCCCTCGCTCCTGTCCCCTCCGACTCGCCGCAGTGGATCCCCGCTGCTTTTGCGGACCCCCAGCACACAGTCTCCGGCGCCAGCCGGACCGAGCTGCTGGTATCGACAGATCCTGCCAGCCTGCAACTCACCAGTACGGTCCCCTGGCGAGAGTCAGTAGCAGGTGTCGTATCTCCACAGTTCATCTCGGTTCTTGCCAGGACCGAGTTGGAACAGGTTGAAGCAGCGCACGCCTGGAAGGAAGCCCGCTGGCCCTATCCCGCGGCCCTCGTCGAGCAACTGGCAGGACTCTGCCAATCCGCCGCCAGTATCGAGTGGAATGACCAGCTGAAGAACCAGCTGCAAGAACTCTGCCAGCTCTCTTCACTGGCTGACGACAGCAGCGCAACGATTCTCCTTGATATCAGCCAGTCGGTCGCCGCTGCGCCGGCTGCCAGTGACACCAGCCAGGATCCCGTCAGCCAATTGGCTTATCAGCAGCTGGTCGATTCGCTCAATCGCCGCCTGCAGGTCTGGCTGTTGCTGCAGCGTGCATCCTTGCCCACCGCCGGGCCACAGGCAGAACGCTTGCCTGACAACAAGCAACTGCTGGCCGATATCCACCAGCGGCTCGATGGCGCCGACAGCCGCCAGGGCTGGCTGACCTACCTTATGCTGGATCAGCTGGACAGCCAGCTGACTGGCGAGAGTGTTGAGCAGGCTGAGCTGCGGGAACTGGCCGGCACGATCCTGCAACGAATAACCTCGGCGGACCTGACCGCGTTGCAGCAGAAGATGCTGGCCGAACCGGTGTTCGCCAGACTCGATCAGCGGCTGCGACGGATCGCCTGCGAACCGGTCTCCTACAAGTTGATGCTGGTTGCCCTCGAGAAGCTGGAGCAGACTGGCTCGCGACGTGCAGCTCAGCACCTGGCTGGCGACTGCCAGCAATTACGCTGGTCACCCAGTCCGGACCTGGCCCAACTCTCGCGGCTGCTGGAAACGACCTACCGGCAAGGCAATATTCAACTCAGCGTTTCCGAGTCTCTTATAAACCGGCTGCTCCCGAATCCGGCTGAACAGACGTCACCGATTGACAGTCAGATCATGGGTATCCAGACGAGTGGCCAGGCGACTACCCGGGCCGGCCTGAAAATCCTGCTGCTGCCTGACGAATCCCGCTGGCATATCGGTATCGAAGCCAACGGGGTCATCCAATCTCAAACAAGATCGCAGTCCGGCGGAGCCACGTTTATCAACAACGGCGAATCGACGTTCCGGGTAAAGAGCCAGCTACTGATTTCCCAGCAGCAGCTGCAGGTCACACCGGCCATCGCAGAAGTCGAAAGCAATTCGGAACTGGCAGATATCAAGACAGAATACGATTCGATGCCACTGCTAGGTGGTATCGCTCGTAACATGGCCCGTAATCAATATCGCAAGAAGTCGCGAGGAAGTGTCGAACAGCTCAAGCGAGAAGTCGCTCAGGCCACCGAGAATGCCCTCAATCAACAGATCACCGAGCGTCTCGGCCAGGTCGATCAGTTTTATCGCCAGCAGTGGCTGACTCCCTTGGACCGGCTTGAGCTGGCCCCCACGGTTGTCGCCATGCAGACACGCGACGAGCGACTGCAGGTGCAGTATCGGATTGCCAGCCAGCAGCAATTGGCCGGCTATGGCCGCCAGCCTGAATTACCCGCGGGCAGCCTGATGCACCTGCGAATGCACGAATCGGCGATCAACAACCTGCTGGACCAATTCGAGCTCAATGGTCGACGGGCCAGCTTGCCTGAGCTCTGGAATCACGTCGGCACCGTACTGGGAACTGAGTTGGCAGTGCCGGAAGAACTGCCCGAGAACGTGGTTGTTGAACTCGCCTCCGGTTCCGCCGTCCGTGTCCGTTTTCAGGATGGTCAGTTCCAGCTGCAATTAAACATCCGCTCGCTGGATCGCAAGCAGGAAGCACTCTGGAGAAACTTTTCCATCGTGGCCGCTTACCGACCAGATGCCGAGGGCACGATGATTCGTGACGGACACCTCTCGGTGATTGGCAAGTCGATTCGACTCGGTGACCGAGTCGCCCTGCAGGGCATCTTCAATAAGGTCTTTTCCCGACTGCGGCCCATCCGCGTACTCGATCAACAGCTGGTAGACCAGCTGGACGCAGCCGAGGCAATGATCGGCCAGGCGGTCATCCAGCATGGCTGGCTGAGCGTGGCCGTCGTTGATCGGCCAGCACAAAGTGCTGAGTGAACTGGCAAGCGGACCCCTGACGCTTGTGTCGTTTCTACGGACATCTGCTGATCCAGCTCTCAGCGTGTCTCTGCGGTACAGAACAGATCGCCTCACAGCTTCGTCAGTCCTCGTTCCTGGAGTTGACGCAGCACTAGCTTCCCAGCGGGTACTTCTGCCGGTTCTTCACCATCTTTTCTTCGATCGTTGCGGCCAGGTCGATATCGAGTCGGTTGGCCAGGGCCAGCCCGTATGTCACCACGTCCGCCAGCTCCTCGCGCACACCGAGGAACGTCTCAGCATCATCTCGGACCACTGTCGATTGCTCCGTGGTCATCCATTGAAAGTGCTCCATCAGCTCGGAAGCCTCGATCGCCAGAGCCATGCTGATGTTCTTGGGCGTGTGAAACGGTTGCCAATCCCGCTCCGTGACAAACTCTTCAACCAGCTCCCGCAATTCACTCACGGTTGTCTCACTATCACTCATTGCCATAGCTCGCTGTTCTCCGATTCAGACCGAGAGGATCGACTGCACGGTGCCGGCGGCGACACGCCTCTCGGCTGTCACCATCGAACCCGCCGGTTATATTGGAATCGATATCGTCAAACAACTCACCAGCCAGCGCCTGGCCCAGTAGAACTGTCATGAGTACTGATACGACAGCCGCCGACACAGCCGCCGAAGGAATCTGGATCCTCGAGACGAATCTCGATGATTGCAGCGGCGAGATCATCGGTCATGCGCTCGGCCTGTTGATCGACGCTGGTGCACTGGATGCCTACAGCACTCCGATCCAGATGAAGAAAAATCGGCCGGCGGTCAAACTGACAGTCCTCTGCCAGGCCGACCAGGTTGCCGCGTTGGAGCTGATCATCTTTCGCGAAACGACGACCCTCGGCATTCGTCGCTGGCCGGCAGAGAGAACGATACTGGAGCGGCGGAGCCACGAGGTCGTTACCTGCTGGGGAACAGTCGTGGGGATACTGGCAGTCCTGCCAGATGGATCGCAACGGTTCAGCCCGGAATATGAGCCCTGCCGTGAGATCAGCCAGCAGCACAACGTTTCCCTCGCCGAGGTCTACCGCCAGGCAGCGCTGGCTTACCAGTCCGATAGCCAGCAGGGCTGATCATTCAGCCAGCAGGGAATTGAGCAAGTGGGCCATCCGCAGCAGCGAGGCCCTTGGCATCTGGTGATAGAGTGGCAGGAAGACGGTCTTGGCCAGGATATGCCGGGCCGTATCTGGCTCCAGTTCGGGCCGACCCGCCGGTGCCGGCACCGCCACCATGCTGCCATACTGCATGGCATCGAAACCGCTCTGCCGCAATCGATCCACCAGCGGCCCCGGATCGTCGACCATAATGGGAAATACCCAGTAATTATTGCGGCTGGAAGCATAGCCGGGGCAGACAATAGAATCCGGTAATTGCTCGGTCAACCAGGCGCCGCGACGACTGTGTTTCGTCATCCGCGGCTCGTCAAAACGGTCAATCCGTCGCTGCAAGAGACTCAGCAGCGGTTTGGAAGGTCGCTTTCTCAATCGCTCGAGGAAGCCCTCCTCCCTGAAACCGCGAACCACTTTTCGCAGAAAGTGATCATAGTCCTTTCCTGCTCGTTGGAATGACCGCGTCATGATCGTGAACGCCCAGCGATTGGAAATCCCCATCAGGGCGCCATACTTGAGCACTCGCTGCAGGTAAGACCAGCGTGACTGCTCCGGGTACTGGCTCTCGAGCTCCCGCATTCGCCCGATCAGCTGCCGGTCCTGGCAATGCACCATGGCGCCACCAAGTGCGGTCGAGGTCTTGATCGGGCCAAAACTGTAAAGGCTACAGTCTGCCACCGGCAGCTGGCCGTTGGGAGCACCGTCGAATGCCTGGGCGCAATCTTCTACTAGCATCAGATTATGGGCGTCCGCCAGCTGGCGGATCGGGTTCAGGTTGACCCGGCCACCAAACAGGTGGGCCACGATCAACAACCGGCTGCGCGGCGTGATCGCCCGCTCAAGCGAATCAAGCCTGGGAGAGAGCGTGTCGATATCGACATCCACCGGCACCGGCACGAGGCCGTGTTCGCGAACCACTCGAATCATGCCTTCGATCGTGAGGGCACTCATCAAGACCTCGCTACCAGGGGGCAGCTTGAGCGACTGCAGCAGCAGGTCCAGCCCGCTTCTCACCGAGAGACAGACCATTGAATCACCCGAACTCGACCAGTTGGCCTGGATCTCTTCCCGGTGGGAATTGGCTGGCAACCCACAGTGCATCAGCGCATAGTTCAAATCGACCCAGCTGAGATCGATGCGCTTGCGAACCCACATCCTGACTATGCTCCGTTGATCATTCTGGTCGCTACCCGCTCAGTGATTCCAACACTGTCGGCACCGATATGATGACCAACCAGAGCATTGGTTTCCAGTACCGATCTGCGACTGTTTTGAAATGCCCGCAATACAGCCGCCCCAGAGTCACTCGTAACTCTGTTCGGGCCCCGGAAAATTGCCTGACTGCACATCCTGGCAATACTGCTGCACCGCCTGGGACATCGACTCTCGCAGCCCGGCATAGGGCCGCACGAACTTGGGCACATGGCCCTCGGTCATGCCAAGCATGTCATGAGTCACCAGCACCTGGCCATCACAGCCCGACCCGGCGCCGATCCCGATCGTGGGAATCTCCAGCGACTCTGTCAGCTGCTGGGCAATAGCGGCCGGAATACATTCCAGTACCACGGCAAAGGCGCCGGCCTGCTGGGCTGCCTGGGCATCTTCCAGCAGTTTCTGCTCGTCGCGTTGGACGCGATAGCCACCCAGCTGGTGAATGCTCTGGGGTCGTAAACCAACATGGGCCATGACCGGGATGCCCGCCTTGACCAGGGCGTCGATCGTCTCGGACTGCTCGGCACCCCCTTCCAGCTTGACTGCCGGACAGGCTGTCTCTTTGAGGACTCGAGCGGCAGCGGCAATTGCCTCGTGAATTCCCACCTGGTAGCTGGCGAATGGCAGGTCGACCACGACCAGCGCCCGCTCCACAGCGCGACCAACCATCTCGGCGTGATAGATGATCTGGTCAAGTGTGACAGGCAGCGTGTTGGCATGGCCCTGCACCACCACGCCAACCGTGTCTCCGACGAGAATGCCATCCACGCCCGACTCGTCCAGGATCCGCGCCAGGCCATAGTCATAAGCGGTCAGCATGCTGATTTTGCGATCAGCTGACTTGAGTGCCGCAAAGTCGGTGATCGTGGTCAGGCTCGCCATCTCAATCCACCTGGCCCCAGCCTGAACCAGGGATCCTTGTCGTCCTGCCCATATCCCCTCCGGGCCACTGGAATCCTGGGCCCTACGGAACTGTTATCTGGCAGGAAATACAGAATTCGATATTGACTGGCAGCCATGCCGATCAAAGGATAGTCTTACTGGTAGTTTGCCGGTTTGCAGGTACCAACACCAGCCCCCCATACCTGCCACCAGCCGTCACCGTCCCGCCGGGAGAACGTTCATGGACAAGCTTTTACGCATGACCTTATTTTTCTTGCCCGCGCTGCTCTGCATACTTCTGCTCGATCAGCTGCCGGCACAAGACGCCCAAGTCAAAAAGGCGCAACTGCGTACCAAGGGAATTATCACGGCGATTGGACGCGGCCTGCTGCAGGTCAAGACAGCCGACGGAGGCCAGTGGGTGATCAGGGCACCAGACAGCCCACAGAGTGTAACGGTCAGCGGCAGCGCCGAGCCCAACTGGCTCTCGCCAGGGATGTTCGTCAAGTTTACTGCGGTCTTCAACAACAAGGGTGTCGGGCAGCAGCCGATCCAGCAATTGCAGGTCTTTACTCCTGGTGAAATGGACCAGCTCGGTGCCTTTCCCGCCGCCGGCGCAAATGCAGGAAACCTGTTCGGAGAGAAAGCGGAGAAGAAACAAAAGCCGCAGGAAGTCACTGCCAACTTCAACGTCTCTGGCCAGCTGCGTGGCTACCGCGATGGCGTGATACTGGTCGCTGCCGGTCGGGCGCTGTTGCGAGTGCCGGTGGCTGAAAAGTGCTCCATCTCGGTCGTCGTCAAAGGCTACCAGCTGATGCGAGTTGGCGACAGCGTGACCATCGATGCCTGGTATCCAGCCAACCAGAAGGCACTCGGTCGAGCCATCGCGAACCGGCTGGATGTGACGGCCAAAGAGACCTTTGCGCGACCAGTTCCGGCGGGCAAGCGGCCTGCCAAGAAGGACCCCGCGGGCAAGCCGAAACCGGACGAGAAGAAACCGGACGACGACAAGGAATAAAAGCCCCTCTAGCGCCTGCCGACAGCTTCCACCAGCCAGCCAGCGGCTCGCAAGCCAGGCCACCACCAGGAGTAAGGCAGGCGTTCTCTTCCTGTAGCTGCTACCGGAACCAGTTGCCGCAACTGGAATCCTGCCTGCAGCAGGTCCCGTCGCAATTCGCCGCGACGGTAGGCATGCAAGAACATGCGAGGAATCCCGCGATAGACAAACTCGTTATCGCCACACTCCAGGTCTCGCCGAATCAGGCTCTGCCAGCGATTAGCAATCAGCCGCCGCAGGCCACTCGGCTCAAATAACTGGAACCAGTAATTGTGCAGATGCAGCAGCAAGCGGCCGCCCGGCTTGAGTATCCGCTGCATATGTCGCAGACAGGCCTGGCGGTGCTGACGACCCTGGATCATTCCCAGCGTGCTGAACATGCAGACCACATTGTCCGCCACGTTGGAAGCAATGCCATCAAGCTGCACCAGGTTGCACTCAATCGGATTCACATCAAGCCCCGCTGAGTCAGCCTTGTCGGCCATCTGTCGTAGCATGCTGCGGGAGAAGTCCACGCCGATGGCGGTGTGACCGGCCTCAGCCAGGGGCAGCAGGTGACGCCCGGTGCCGCAGCCCAGGTCAATCACCACTCCAGCCAGCTCGGAACCGATTGTCTGCTCGACGAGCTCCTGATCCAGCTTGAAGAGACCGTGATAGCGAAAGTAATTGTCATAGTCCTCGGCAACCAGCGCTGACTGGGCGTAATCCCATCCGCCCCGTGAAACGCCGGGGGGCAACTGCCATGCTGGTCGAGTTGGCATACGTCATTCCTGCCGTTGGCTCACGCCGGGGCCGGTTGTTGGTGTGGAAAACCGCCAGTATAATCGCTTTTCCTATGATCCGCCGCCGCTTTGGTAGTGCCGATCAGATTGCCGTGCCGGAATGACCGAGCGGCAGAATTCACTTGTACTGCGAGGAGATAAGCTGTGGCGATTCGAGTTGCGATTAACGGTTTTGGCCGAATTGGGCGTTTGACATTCCGGAACCTGGTGTCGCGTAGCGATGAGTTTGAAGTGGTCGCAGTCAACGACCTGACAGACAACTATACACTGGCCACGTTGCTCAAGTACGACAGCATCCATGGCCGCTTCGACGGCCAGGTCGACTATGACGATGACAACCTGATCGTCAATGGAACCGCCATCCGCGCGCTGTCCGAAAGAAGTCCCGCCGACTTGCCCTGGGCAGACCTCGGCGTCGATGTCGTCATCGAGAGCACCGGAATCTTCACCGCGCGAGCTACCGACGATCGAGCTGGATACGATTCACACCTCGAGGCAGGTGCCCGCAAAGTGATCCTCAGTGCACCCGCCAAGGATGGTGCCGACCTGACCTGCGTGCTGGGTGTCAACGACGATCAGCTGAATGCAGACCTGCAGTGCGTCTCGAATGCCAGCTGCACCACCAACTGCCTGGCCCCCGTCGCCAAGGTGCTGCATGAATCCTTTGGCATTGAATCGGGCTTGATGACCACAGTGCATGCTTATACCAACGACCAGCGAATGCAGGATATGCCGCACTCCGACCTCTACCGGGCACGCGCTGGGGCACAGAATATCATTCCCACGTCCACCGGTGCCGCCAAGGCAGTTGGGCTGGTGATCCCGGAACTGGACGGCAAGCTGACCGGTATCGCCCTGCGTGTACCAGTCGCGACTGGCAGCGTGGTTGACCTGACGGTCAACCTGGCCAGCGATGTGACGGCCGAGTCGATCAACGAGGCAATCCGAGTCGCTGCCGAAGGACCGCTCAAGGGAATCCTCGCCTTCAGCACCGACCCACTGGTCTCCTCCGATATTATCGACGACCCCCATAGCTCTATCTTTGCCGCCGACTTTACCCAGGTGCTGGGGGGCAGTGGCCGCTTGGCCAAGGTCGTCAGCTGGTATGACAACGAGTGGGGCTATAGCTGCCGCACCACAGACCTGGTCGCCATCGTCGGCGCCTTCTAAGCCCTTTACGATTGTCCAGTTGAGGTGCCAGCATGGACGCGATCCGCTTCGACGAGATCCAACAGGGCCCACCCGATCTGGATCAAGTGCGCCGACAGGTTCAGCAACTGCAGCAGGAACTCGCTGCAGCCAGCAGCGCGGACGATGCAGTCGCTGTGATGACGAGCTGGGACAAGCTGCGACGGGAACATGATTGCTGGACCGCGCTGACCCACCTGCACTTCCAGCAGGATACCACCAACGAACTCTACCGGCAGGAGCGTGAGCACTGCGATCGACTCACGCCCCAGCTGACCGAGTTGGCAGTGGCGATCAAGCGGCAGCTGGTCGAACACCCCTTGCGGGCAGAAATCGAGCAGCAGGTGGGAGTCCAGGCATTCAAACTCTGGGAATCCGAGATTCCCACCTACGATCCGGTCATCGAACAGGACCTGGTCCAGCAAAGTACGCTGACAGCCCGCTACGTTGAGTTGCTGGCATCCGCCAGTTTCGATTTTCGCGGTGAGACACTGAACCTCTCAGGTATCACCAAGTTCATGGAGAATCAGGACGGTGAGATCCGCCGGCAGGCGTCGGAAACCCGCTGGAACTGGTTTGCAGAGAACCGCGACCAGCTGGATGAGCTGTTCTCCCAACTGGTCACGCTGCGCCACGGCATGGCCCAGAAGCTGGGCTTTAAGGACTATGTCGAACTCGCTTACCTGTTGATGCAACGCGTCGACTACAACCAGCAGGATGTCGCCCTCTACCGCCAGGCAGTGCTGGATGAAGTTACACCGATTACCAGCCAGCTGCGTCGCTGGCAGGCCGACCAGCTGGGGATTGAAAAGGTCATGGCCTGGGATTCAGCTGTCTTTTTCGCCGACGGGAACCCGCTTCCCCAGGGCGATCATGATTGGATGATCCGCCAGGCCACGAAAATGTTCGACGACATGGGAGGCGGGCTTGATAGCTTCTTCAAGCTGCTCTCCGAGGGCGGCTTCATGGACCTGAAGATGCGCGAGGGGAAGGCTGGCGGTGGCTTCTGTACGTCGTTCGAGACCGTCGGGATGCCCTTCATCTTCGCCAACTTCAACGGCACGCGGGGCGATGTGGAAGTCTTCACGCACGAGGTGGGACATGCTTTCCAGTGCTTCCAGAGCCGCGGGCAACCCTGGGTCGACTATCTCTGGCCAACCTACGAGTCCTGCGAGATTCACTCGATGTCGCTTGAGTTTCTGACCTGGCCACACATGGAAAAGTTCTTCGGCGATCGAGCCGACCAGTTCCGGCAGATCCACCTGGCAGGTGCCTTGCTGTTCCTGCCCTACGGCGTCGCCGTGGACCACTTCCAGCACCTCGTCTATTCGCACCCCACCGCCACGGCAGATGAGCGGCACCAGATGTGGCAACAGCTGGAACAGGAATACATGCCCTGGCTCGATTGGGGCGATATACCGCACGCCTCCGACGGCGGTCGCTGGCAGGCACAGCGACACATCTATCTCTCCCCTTTCTATTACATCGATTACACACTGGCCCAAACCTGTGCCCTGCAGTTCTGGCTGAGGGCCAGCCAGGACCCGGACAAGGCACTGCAGGATTACGTGGCCCTCTGCCAGCGCGGTGGGGAAGCTCCCTTCCGCGAGCTGGTCGATTCGGCCGGCCTGGAATCACCATTCACGCCGGGATGCCTGGGCGATGTGGTGGCCGCCGCACGCCAGGAATTGGGCGTCTAGCCAGATGCCGATCGTTCTTTGGCAGAGGCGATTCGCCTCCCCTCTGCTGCTGCATCCTGCCGACTACATGGGAACCAGGCAGGATCAACCCTAATCGCTCGCTTGATCCTCTTCTTCCAACACGACCGTCCCCTCAAGCAGATCGTCGTCCTCTTGATTCGGCGGCGGCTCATGGTTGCCGGGAAATATGACCTGCTGCACGTGACGTTGCATTCGACGAATCAGTCTATTGCGGAAGAACGTGCGGCTGCCTGGAACAACGAGGCTGAATCCGAACAGGTCAGTAAGAATGCCGGGCGTCACCAGCAGCACACCGGCGATCAGGATCAACAGGCCATCGACCAGAGCTTCGGTCGGTAATTTCCCGGTGGCAGATTGCTGGCGAATGCGGCGGTAGGTACTCAATCCCTGGGATTTGCAGAGCCACCAGCCGACAATGCCACTGACCAGTACCCAGCCGACAGCCGCCAGCGTGCTGGTCCGTCGCCCCAGTTCAACCAGCAGCGCCAGTTCGACCAGTGGTAGAACCAGCATCAATAGCAGAAATTTCATTCCTATCCTGGTCCCCGTCAGGAAGACTGGCTGCCGTGGTCAGCCCCGCCTCCAGCTCGTCTGCTGGTTAACGGCGCTCCACCTCAGTCGATTCGCTGGCCTGCAGACTGGCTGCCTGTTTAGCAAACTTGTCAGCTTGCTCCGTTTTACCGAGGGCCCGGTACATGACGGCCAGGTTTCCATACGGGATCGCCAGATGTTGACGTGGGAAATCATCTTCCTGGACAGCCGTTTCCACCCAGAGGATCCCCTTTTCGGTCAATTCCAGGCCGCGCACCTTGTTGCCTGTTTGCCAGAACGATAGTCCCATGCTGACCAGCCGCTCACCGTGCCAGCCACGCTCAGTCCAGTTCGTCTCCATACCAGGCTGCTCAAGTGGTCCCAGCGCTTTTGTGTACCAGCTGACAGCACGATCATGATCCTGCTTGGCAATCGCAAACTGCGAGCCAACCAGGAAGTACAAGCCTCCCAGCAGGACCTGTCCCGAGAGTGCATTCTGACGTGGCGATCTGGCCATGGCGATCTGCTTGTCCGCCTTGAATGCCAATCCAATCGATTCATCGGCGGCCCCGCGATGGCGCGCCATCTGGGCGGCAGCAAAAAGGCCGCCTGCCAGCTTCCAGTGCAACTCGCGAACCAGCAGTGGATCGGTCTCGCCCTCCAACATCGCCTGGGCAATGCTCTCAAGCTGATCGACCAGCGCCGTCTCATCTGTTTCGTCTCGCAAGGTCGCCTGCACATCCAGCTGCGCCAGGGTCCCATCCAGCTGCACCAGCTCGGGTGCCACGCCGCGGGTTGCCAGGTGAATTGCCAGCTTGTCTGCAATTTCCAGCCAGCGTAGCGAGGCTGTAGCGGTCTCCTTGGCCTCCCAATCGCCGGCAGCTACCACGCCAGCCATGCTGCGATGGGCATCGACCAGCAGCAGCAAGGCCTCGTCGCGCTGCCGCCCAGCCAGTTCGGGCAATAACTGACGAGCCCGTTCAATCGCCTCCTCGTGATATTGAATCACAACGCCCCGGTCGACCCGCTGATCAATCAACTGTCCCAGCAGGAGGGCAGCCCTGGCACGCAGGATAGCAGGGGTACTCGTGCTATTTCGTAACTGTCTGACTTGCTGGATCGCGTTGGAAACGTGTCCTGTCTCCGCCCAGAGGCGGGCCTGCAGGAGTTGTGATGGCAGATCGGCCGGTGCCAGCTGGGTCACCCGCCCCAGCGCTTCGAGGGCTGCTGTGTATTCCCCCGTGTGAGCCAGCACGCGGGCTTCGGCCGCAATTGCTGCTGTCGATTCTGGCTTCAGCTGCTGGGCATAGCGAGCCAGCTGCAGTGCGCGGGTGAACTGGCTGTACTCCAGCTGCTGGGCTGCCTGTAAGAAGTCAAGTTCGCGGATCGGGTGGAATGAGACCTGGGTGACGTACGCCTGTCCGTCCTGCTCCTGACACGTCAGGCTGACTCCCCGCTCAGGGAAAATCCGCTGCGTTGTTCCGGTCGACGACAGTTGTCGATTGACGCCCTCGGCCGGCGGCAATTCCAGCTGGCTAATAAACTCCGTCACCGGCAGAGTCTTGGCGAGGTGCAAATGGATCGATTCGAGCAGATCAGCATGCATCACCACACCCACCCGCTCGTACGGTTCCAGCATATACGTCTGGATCCAGCGTTCGCCCTGCTGGAGTGAAAGTCGTGGCTCACCCAGTACTTCCTTGACCCGTGCCTCCGTGCTCACGCCCGGAATCAGCTCGGCAAAGCTGGTCGGCTGAAATCTGACCGCTGCGACCTTCTCAGCAACCGCTGCCGCCGCCAGATCCCCAAGCGGCTGCTCTCCGCTGGCCTGCTGAACATTCGACCCGTCCGCTGATTCTTCTGCCGGCTTGTCGGCAGGCGTTTGCACCAGCACGGAAACAGCCCGCGCTGGTTCAGGCTTCGGATCCGGCAGCTGCTGAAAGGCCTCCAGTAGTTGCGGGCCGGTTAACCAGCAGACGAACCAGGCCGCGAACAGTCCGCTGTAGCGGATCGTCGGGGTTGTGCAGGACGAAGCAGCCATGGTCGAGTTCGCTGGGAAAAAGGTCGTGCTATGAGCGAAAAAACGGAGTTTCACGAGGCGCGGGTTAGTATACGCATCCGTCATCCTGCGTCCACCGGAATCCCGTCGTAGCGACAGCCGGCCACGCCCGCTGCAGAAGAAGATGGGATCCCAAGGGCTCGCAGGGCAGGCACAAGCGCTAGAGCAATTAGAGCCAGTCAGAGAGAAGTTCAGCTGCCGCTGCCGGATTGCCCTCGGCAATCAGCTGGCAGGCCTGGTCCAGGTCATCAGCCAGTGACTGGCCACAGGGAATCGGCCTCCCGGCTACTGGTGGATCGGGGATCAGCTGGCCGACGATCCGGCTTATCAAGCGGCTGATGCCCCATTCCTCCGTGGCAGAGACTTCGAGCACGCCAGGCTCTGCAGCGTTGCCAGCGGGCGGCTGGCATGTCATCGCAGCTGGCTCCAGCAGGTCCCACTTGTTTCGCACGATCAGCGTAGGACGTTGGCTGGCAGCTTCTGTACCTGTGCCACTGCCAGGCTGCCTGGCATCTTCGACCATCAGCACCAGGTCGGCGGATTCCAGTGCCTGTCGGGCACGTTCTCTGCCGGCACGTTCCAGCGGCTGTTGGCTGTCGTCAAAGCCAGCTGTATCGATCAGCTCGACCGGCCAGCCATCCAGTGCAGTTAATGCAGAGAGGCGATCCCGAGTCGTCCCCGACTGCTCATCCACGATAGCCCGCTGGTAGCCAGCCAGCACATTCAGCAGGCTGCTCTTGCCAACATTGGGGACTCCCACCAGGCAGACACGCCAGGGAGTCACCAGGTGGCGAGCCAGCGGACCCTCTGCCTGCAGCCGGGCAAGTTGCAGGGCTGCCTGGTCGGCCTGGTCAGTATGCAGTTGTTCCACGATCTGTCCCAGCGAGTCGGCCAGCAGGCCGCTGCTCTGTTCGAGCAGCAGTCCGGCAATTCGCTGAGTCGGTGCCAGCAGGAGCAGTTCGGAGAGAGTATGTGCAAGTCGATGGGGTGCCAGTCGCGCCAGCAGCTGGTCGGCAGCGACGGGCCTGCCGCCCGCCTCGCAGAGTGCTGCCAACACCGTCTCAATGGCAGCCTCCCCACCGTGGCAATGCACGGCAATCTGCCCCTCGTGCTGCTGGCAGACAATCAGCTCTTCGCCGGTCTGCCAGCAACCATGCAGTACGCGACCGGTGTCGTCGGCAGCCAGCGGACGTCCTCGAGTCGGCCGAAAACAGTGGTTGACCAGTTCGCGGGCAGCTGGCCCGGCCACCAGGCAGCTGGCGATGGCGCCCGGTCCACGGGCAGTGAGTACTGCCACCTCGGTCTCAGGCTGCCCAGGTGTCACGATCGTTCCTCGTCCTGCTGCAGCTGGCTTCGCTGGCCTACTGCCAGGGCAATACCTGCCAGCACAAGGTCCGGCTGGCAATGCACCTTGCCACTAAACTCATCACGCCATTCGATGCCACCCCCCGTCAGGTACAGCTCAACCTCAGCCTGCAGTTCGGCTGTCATCCGCTCAACCAGCTCTCGCACAGCTCCCACGGTACCCCAGTAAACACCGCTGGCAATTGCTTCCTCGGTCCCCTCGCCCACAACTGGCGGTCGAGCTGGGATTCTTACTTCGGGCAACAGGTCGGTCTGACGGGCCAGCGCCGAGGCAGCCATCCGCTGGCCTGGCAAAATGGCCCCACCACAGAAGCGGCCATCCTGGTCGACCAGGTCGACCGTCACGGCAGAACCTGAATCGATCACGATCGCAGCTCGCCCTGGCTGACGCAGCTGGTTCACGGCGACGGCTGCCGCCAGCCGATCGATGCCGACTTTTTCCGGCCGCGGCAGGGCAACCTCGATGTTCATCTGCTGATGAGTCAGCTGGGTCAGTGAATCGCCAGGTCGTACTCGCTGCAGCGTCTGCTCAAGCCAGGCGGTGCGTGGTCGATGGACACTGGCAACAAACCAGGGGGTAGCGCTGTCACCAAGCTGGCTGGAGATATCATCGAGCCAATCGGGCGCATCCAGCTGTGTATGCAGCAGGGCGTTTTGCCATTGCGCTTCCGGCAGCCTGTCTGTTGGCGCCGTTGCCGAAAAAGACCCGATCCGCAAGCGGCTATTGCCGACATCGACAGCGACGAAGACGGGTTCCACGGGCATCTTCATGGCAACTCCTGTTTCGCCAGTCGGATCTGTTCATCGTCCAGCAACTGCACCGTCCTGCCAATCAGCTTGTTGAGTCCGGTCCCGGTAACGGCGGAGACCAGCAGCACCGGTGTCTGCACGATCTCGTTCAGTTGCTCGCAGACCTCAGCTGCCAGCGGTAATTCGGCCTTGGTGACGCAGACAAGGCGTGGCCGCTGGGCCAGTGCGGCATTGTACTGTTCCAGCTCATCCTCGATCGCCCGGTAGTTTTCGATCGGATCGGTTCCATCCATTGGTTGGGGCTCGACCAGGTGCAACAGGACCCCGGCTCGCTCAATATGTCGCAGGAAGTCGTGACCCAGTCCAACTCCCAGGTGAGCCCCCTCGATCAGTCCAGGAATATCGGCCATCACGAAGGATCTGTTGATATCGACCTGGATGCGGCCGAGGTTGGGAAACTTGGTGGTGAACGGATAGCTGGCGATCTCGGGACGGGCACGGCTGACGCGACTCAATAAGGTACTCTTGCCGGCATTCGGTTTCCCCACCAGCCCCACGTCGGCAATCACCTTGAGCTCCAGTAACACCGCTCGCTTCTCACCCGGTTCACCCTGGGTCGATGTGCGGGGAGCCTGGATGGTGGACGACTTGAAACGCACATTGCCCTTGCCACCCTGGCCACCCTGGGCCGCAATCACACTGTCGCCGTCACTGACCAGGTCCTTGATCACGAAATCGTGCTCGGCGTCAATCACCAGCGTGCCGGGCGGTACCAGCATGATCAGGCCCTCGCCATTCTTGCCTCGCTTGTTGGATCCACTGCCATTCCGGCCACTGTCTGCACCAAGGTGCTTGTTCCGCGCCAGTGCCGAGAGACTGTCGACTCCGGTTTGGGCGATCACGGTAATACTCCCGCCGTCGCCACCATCGCCGCCGTCTGGTCCACCCTTGGGGATAAACCGCTCGCGCCGGAAGCTCACGCTGCCATCACCACCGCTGCCAGCCTTGAGCTGTATCTTGACTCGGTCAACAAACATTCGCCCGCCCTTACCAGGATCAGCGATCATGGTTGCACAAAAAAAGGACGTCCCCGCACGACTGCTGAGGACATCCTTGTGATTTGTATCTGGTCGACCGCCGCTTACTCGGCCGCAACCACGTTGATCCGTCTTCCCTTGCGATCAAACTTGACAACGCCGTCCAACAGTGCAAACAGCGTGTAGTCATTACCCTGACCAACATTCTGGCCAGGATGAAAACGATTACCTACCTGGCGTACCAGGATATTCCCGGCGATTACCTGCTCGCCACCAAACTTTTTCACTCCACGTCGCTGCGCATTCGAATCGCGACCATTGCGACTGGAACCCTGTCCCTTCTTATGAGCCATTGCCGGCCTCGCAGTAATTCACTGGTTTCAGACTGGCGGGTCGCTACCATCGCCAACACTCACACGGCGACCCGAGTAAGTCTTTTTACTGCGCCGGGGCTGGTTGGGCAAGCGTGCCTGGCCGGTAGATCCACTGGGAACGGACCTGCTCTGGCACACCGTAGACGTTGAACAGCAGTCGCTGGCGTGCCGAGTACAAGCGGCGCTGGAGTACCAGCAAGAGTTCGCTCGAGGGCGGCTCAAAGGAGAGCGGTATGATGATCTGTTCGCCCAGCGGCAATTTATCGGGCTCCACCAGCAGTCGCCGGTTGAACTTGAAGATGGCGTCAGCACGGGCTGGATCGCCAAGGTAACGCGCGGCCAGTTGGGCCAGCGAGTCGCCTTCCTTGATGACATGGGCAATTCCCTGCTGCAAGTCAGAAAAATCGACGGTCGGAATCAGGATCAATACACCCTCGGGCAACTTGTCGGCCGCCGCCAGCACGTCTCGATTAGCCTGGTAAATTTCGTCAGCACGCCGCTCGTCTCCGAGGTAACGCTTGGCCAGGCCCACCAGCGAATCGCCTCTTTCGACCACATGTGTCAGCCGCTGCTGAGTCGGATTGTCAGGAATGCCGTAACGAAATTCGTCCTCGTGCTCCAGCACGCTGTCGCCGGGGCGGTAAAAGTTGAGCTGCAGC